>JBIKMY010000068.1:0-8326 GCA_044358945.1 Rubrivivax sp. | reverse complement strand
CGCCCGCCGATGCGCCCCGGCGGCTCGTGGCCCTCGCCGATCTCGCCCTCGGCCACCACCACGCCGATGGCCGGCCCCGTGGTGGCCGGCTTGTGGCGCGACAGGTAATCGCGCCAGCCGATCTGCCGGAAGGTCTTGGCCTTGGCGTCCTCGGCCCCACGCTCGATCAGCAGGGCCCTGATCTCGTCGCGGGTCTTGATGCCGTCGACCAACCGGCTCTGCAAGGCCAAGCGGGCGGTGTCGCCCTGCACCGCCTGCAGGCTGCCGGGCAGGGCGGCAATGCCCTGGGAGATGGCCCCTTCGGGCAGCTTGCGCGCCTTCTCCACCCCCTTCGTGTACAGGCTCCACAAGGCGTCGTACAGATAGGCCTCGGACTCCAGCGTCTCCTTGGACGGGGCGCTGGCGACAAAAGGCTCGGCCGCGTTCTTGTACTTGCCCACCCGCACCACGTTGACACTCACGCCCACGCGGTCCAGCGCCTGCCGGTAGTAGTTGCGCAGGCGCCCATAGCCTTGCAGGGCCACCGCCCCCATGGGGTGGACATAGACCTCGCTGGCATGGGCCGCCAGGTAGTACTGGCGCTGGTCAAAGCCCGTGGCCCAGGCCACCAACTGTTTGCCCGAGGCCTTGAAGCGCTCGAGCGCAGCGGCCACCTCGCGCTGCGCCGACAGGCCCCCACCCGACAGATCCTCCGGCAACAGCAGGGCGCGTTCGATCTTCGGGTCGCGCGCGGCGGCATCCAGCACGGCCACCAGGTCGCGCAGCCGCACCTGCTGCTGGTCATGCCCTTGCACCTGGCGCAGCAGGGCGTCGCGCGCACCCCCGGCGCCCTGCTCCACCACCGGCCCGGCCAGGTCCAGCACCAGCACGGTCTTGTCCTGGAGTGGATCGGCCCGGCCCGCGAAAAAAGCCACCGGCACCCCGATCAGCAGGCCCAGCCACAGCACATTGAAGGCGGCGCGTCGGGTGCCGTCCACCCAAGACCACAGCCGGCCCACCCAAGTGCGCAAAAAGCCCTTCTTTTCTCGCGACATGCCAGGCCCCTCGGGTATTGCAGATCAAGGGATTGTGGCGATACTCGCCATCGTCATGGATGCGATCCTGTCCGTCACCATCCCGTTCTTCGCGCTGGTGCTGTGCGGCTATCTGGCCGGGCGGCAACGGGTGCTGCCCGAGAGCGCCATCGCAGGGCTGAACACCTTCGTCCTGTATTTCGCACTGCCGTGCATGTTGTTCCGCTTCGGGGCGAACACGCCGGTGCTGGAATTGCTGCACCCAGGGATGTTCGGCGTGTGGCTGCTGTGCGCGTTGCTGCTGGTGTTCTTCACCGTGGCCGTGACCTGGAGCCGGCAGGTGCACCTGAAGGACGCCGCCTTCGGCGCGCTGGTAGCCGCGTTCCCCAACACCGGTTTCATGGGCGTGCCGCTGCTGGTGGCCCTGCTGGGGCCTGCGGCCGCGGGCCCGGCCATCTGCACCATCCTGGTGGATATCTTCATCACCAGTTCCCTGTGCATTGGCCTGGCACAAGCCCACGAAGCCTCCGGCCAGGGCGCGCGCGCGGCCATCGTCAAGGCGCTCAAGGGCACCTTGTCCAACCCCCTGCCCTGGGCCATCGCGCTGGGCGCGGCCAGCCAGGCCAGCGGCCTGCAGTTGCTGGGCCCCGTAGACACGGTGGTGAGCATGCTGGCGGACGCAGCCTCGCCAGTGGCGCTGTTCACTATCGGGGCGGTGCTGTGGCGGGCGGGCCAGCACGCCCACGGCCGCACCCCGCCCGCGCTGTTCCTGCCCGTGGCCGCCATCAAGCTGCTGCTGCACCCGCTGCTGGTGTTCAGCGTGGCCGCCGCCGCCCGCGCCCTGGGCGTGCCGCTCACGGGCTTCCAGATCATGGTGCTGACGCTGGTGGCCGCCCTGCCCAGCGCGAGCAACGTCTCGCTGCTGGCCGAGCGTTTCGGTGCTGACAACGGGCGCGTGGCCCGCATCATCATGGCCAGCACCGCGGCGGCCTTCGTGACGCTGTCGGGCCTGGTGTGGTGGTTCGACGTGCGTCCGCCGGCCTGAGCACACCCCGCCTGCGGACTGGCGCTCAGATCGCCAGCGGGTCCACGTCCACGGCCCAGCGCAGCACGCCGCGGTGATCGCTGCGCAGGCCTTGCAGCACAGGCATCCAGTCCGCCAGCAAGCGCTGCAAGGCAGCGCGAGAGGGCGACTCCAGCAACATCTGCATCCGCTCCACATCGGCCACCCGGGCGACGGGCGGCGGCACCGCCGGATACAGGGTGACCCCGGCGGCCGACGCAAGGGCAGCGGCTGCGGCGCCTGCGGCCTCCACGAAGGCGCGGGCCTCCTGGGGCGTGCGGGCCTCGGCCCGCAGCAAGGCCAGGTGGCTGAAGGGCGGCAACCCGGCCTGGGCCCGCTCCTGCAATTGCTGCGCCGCAAAGGCCTCAAAGTCATGCCGCTTCAGCGCGGCGTACAGCGGGTGCTGGGGATGCCAGGTCTGCAGCCACATCTGGCTGCGTGAAGCCGCCTGCGCGTCGCGCCCGGCCCGGCCCGCGGCCTGCAGCAGCAGGGCGAACAGCCGCTCGGCGGCGCGGAAATCGCTGGCAAACAAGGCCCCGTCGGGGTTCACCGCCGCCACCAGCGTGATGCGGCGGAAGTCATGCCCCTTGGCCACCATCTGCGTGCCCACCAGCACGTCGACATCGCCGTCGTGCACGGCAGCGAGTTGTGCGTCCAGCGAGCCCTTGGTGCGCGTGGTGTCGGCGTCGATGCGCGCCACGCGCGCGCCCGGCAGCAGGGCGGCCATCTGCTCCTCGAGCTTCTCGGTGCCGCGGCCCACGGGCGCGATATCCAGGTTGCCGCAGTCCGGGCAGGCGCGCGGCACTCGCTCGGTGAAGCCGCAGTGGTGGCAGCGCAGCGTGCGGTCGAGCTTGTGGAACACGCGCCAGGCACTGCAATGCGGGCACAGGCTCTTCCAACTGCAGGCGCCGCAGTGCAGCACCGGGGCGTAGCCGCGGCGGTTGAGCAGCAACAGGCTCTGCTCGCCACGCGCGATGCGCTCCTCGATGGCGCGCAGCAGCGGGGCGGCCAGGGCGGGGGCGTTCTCGCCGCGTTCGCGGGGCTGCTGCGACATGTCGAGCAGCCGCACCTCGGGCATCACCCCGCCGCCGATGCGCGTGGGCATGGACAGGCGGCGGTAGCGCCCCTCCAGGCTGCGCTGCCAGCTCTCCAGCGAAGGTGTGGCCGAGCCCAGCACCACCGGCACCTGCTCCAGCCGGCCGCGGAAGACGGCCAGGTCGCGCGCCGAGTAGCGGGCACCCTCCTGTTGCTTGAACGAGGGGTCGTGCTCCTCGTCCACCACGATCAGCCCGGGCCGCGGCAGGGGCGTGAACACCGCTAACCGCGTGCCCAGTACCAGATCGGCCATCCCCAGGTGGGCCACGAGCCAGTGCTTGAGCCGCTGCGCCGGCGTCAGGCCGCTGTGCAGCGACACCAGCACCCGGTCCGGAAAGCGCTGCGCAAAGCGCGCCTCCAGCTGGGGGGTCAGGTTGATCTCGGGCACCAGCACCAGCACCTGGCGTCCGGCCTGCAGCGCCCGATCGGCCGCGCGCAGGTACACCTCCGTCTTGCCGCTACCCGTGGCGCCATGCAGCAGCACCGGGCCGGTGTCGCGCAGGCCTTCCAGCGCGGCGGACTGCTCGGCCGTCAGGTCGGGCCAGACAGGCGGCGCCCCCCCGGGTACGGCAGGCGGGCTCTTCAACAGACGGGCCACCCGCTTGGCCACCTGAACACCCGTGAGCTTGCGCAACTCGGGCGGCAGAACGGACAAGGCCAGTTCCCCCGTGCCGCGCTGGTAATAGGCGGCGGCGAAGTCCACCAAGGCGCGCCAGGCCGGCAGCAAGGGCGGCAGGCTGTCCATCACCTCGGCGACCTCGCGCAGACGGTCTTGGGGCGTGGGGCCGTCCTCCTGCGCGCCCCAGACGATGCCGGGCACCGTGCGCCGCCCCAGCGGGCAACGCACCAGACGGCCAGGCGGCAGGGGCGAGGGGCTCAGGTACTCCAGCAACCCGCCCAGGCCGGCGTGCTGGGGCGTCTCCACGGCCACGGACAGCCGCTGCACCGGCCCCGACACGGGCACCTGCCCGGCCTTGGGCGCGTCTGTGCCAGCCTTCACGCCCCTCAAGATTGACGGCCCTCAACTTGCGGCAAGGTCTTCGTCCTGCATTGAGGATTCGCACCCAAGTTCATGATGCACATAGGGTTTTCGGCCTGTCCACTGATTCTGTGGATAACTTTGTGGGCAACCCGGTTTGGAACGCGCCAAACCCTTGATTCACGGGGCCTTCCGCTGGATTGCCTCATTTCTCAGCAACCCGTGGTCCTTCGAAAAATCAACAACTTAGCGCAGTCTGCACCCTCTGGTGGCGGCGGGACGACCGGGGAAAACCCACCCTCTGGAAAGGCCCGAAAAATGGGGATAACTGCGATGCTAAGTGCTCACTCACCGCGCGGACGGCGTGATGTCGTGTCCGCCGGGCTGCGCTGAGCCGCGCGGCTCAGCGCAGCGTGCGCGAGTGCTCGTGCACCGCCCGCACCAGCGCCGTGACGTGCTCGGGCGGCGTGAACTGGCTGATGCCATGGCCCAGGTTGAAGATGTGGCCGTCCCAGGTGCCATCCGGGCGCTGCGGGCGGCCGAAGCTGTCCAGCACGGCGCGGGCTTCGCGGGCCACCGCCTCGGGCGGGGCGAACAGCACGTTCGGGTCCAGGTTGCCCTGCAGGGCCACGCGGCCCCCCACCTGGGCACGGGCGGCGCCGAGGTTCACCGTCCAGTCCAGCCCGACGACGTCGGCGCCGATGGCGGCAATCTGCTCCAGCCACAGCCCGCCGCCCTTGGTGAAGACGATGACCGGGATGCGGGCGCCGTCCTTCTCGCGTTGCAGCGCATCCACCACCTTGCGGGTGTAGGCCAGGCTGAAGCGCTGGAAGGCGCCATCGGCCAGCACCCCGCCCCAGCTGTCGAACACCATCACGGCCTGGGCGCCGGCGTCGATCTGGGTGTTCAGGTAGGCCGCCACGGCCTGGGCATTGACCTCCAGGATGCGCTCCATCAGGTCAGGCCGGCCGTAAAGCATGGACTTCACCAGCCGGTAATCGTCCGAGCCCGCGCCCTCGACCATGTAGCAGGCCAGCGTCCACGGGCTGCCGGAAAAGCCGATGAGCGGCACCCGGCCGTTCAAGGCCCGGCGAATGGAGGTGACGGCGTCGAACACGTAACGCAGGCGGTCCATGTCGGGCACCTGCAGCGCCGCCACCGCCGCCTCGTCGCGCACCGGGTGAGCAAAGCGCGGCCCTTCGCCCTGGGCAAAGCTCAGGCCCAGCCCCATGGCATCAGGCACGGTGAGGATGTCGCTGAACAGGATGGACGCGTCCAGCGGGTAGCGATCCAGCGGTTGCAGCGTCACCTCGGTGGCGAAGTCCACGTTCGTAGCCAGGCCCATGAAGCTGCCGGCCTTGGCTCGCGTGGCGCAGTACTCGGGCAGGTAGCGCCCGGCCTGGCGCATGAGCCACACGGGGGTGTGGGATGTGGGCTGGCGCAGGCAGGCGCGCAGGAAGGTGTCGTTTTGAAGCGGTGCGAACATCCTTGGATTATGGCCACGGGGGCTGACAGATCCAAGTGTCAGCATGCCAACGCTTTGGCGCATTCGTGGGTGGCACGGCGTGGTCTGGCCGGACGGATGATGTTGCGCCACATCAGGGGCACGGGGCTGCCGGGCGCCGCACAATGCGCGGCATGCACATCGGCATCCTCACCGGCGGCGGTGACTGCCCGGGCCTGAACGCGGTGATCCGCGCGGCCACGCTGGAACTGTTGCACGCCGGGGTGCAGGTCACGGGCATCGAACGCGGCTTCCTCGGGCTGATGCGCGACCGCATGCGCCCACTGCAGACGCAAGATGTAGACGATATCCTGGATCGGGGCGGCACCATCCTGGGCACCCACAACCGGGCCGACCCCTTCCATGACTTCGCCCTGGGCGGCGCGGACGTCTCGGCGCAGGTGCTGGCCTGCGCACGGCGTGCGGGGCTGGACGGTGTACTGGCCATCGGCGGCGACGGCACCATGGACATCGCCGCCCGGCTGCACGCCCTGGGCCTGCCCGTGATCGGCGTGCCCAAGACCATCGACAACGACATCGCCCTGACCGAGCGCAGCTTCGGCTTCGACAGCGCCGTGGCGATCGTCGCCGAAGCCCTGGGCCGGCTGCGCACCACGGCGCGCAGCCACGGCCGCGTCATGATCGTGGAGACCATGGGGCGCTACGCCGGGTGGATTGCGCTGGAAGGCGGCATCGCCGGCGGGGCCGATGTGATCCTGCTGCCCGAACTGCCGTTCGAGCCGGCGCGGGTGCTGCAGTGCTGCCAGCAGCGCGAGGCCGCCGCGGGTTCGGCTGGACACGACGGCAGCACGCTGATCTGCATCGCCGAAGGCTGCGTGCCGGTGGGGGGCGCAATGACCGTGGCCCGCACCCTGGCCGACAGCCCCGACCCGGTGCGCCTGGGCGGCGTGGGCGAGAGGCTGCGCGCCCTGCTGGAGCCGCACCTGCAATCCGAGGTGCGCACCACGCTGCTGGGCCATGTGCAGCGCGGCGGCACGCCCACCGCCTACGACCGCGTGCTGGCCACGCGCTTCGGCCACGCCGCGGCGCGTCTGGCCGTGCAGGGGCAATTCGGCCGGATGGTCGCCTTGCAGGCCGATGCCTGCGTCAGCGTGCCCCTGAGCGAGGTGGCCGGGCGCACCCGCCGCGTTCCCGCCGATCACCCCCTGGTGCAGGCCGCAAGCGGCCTGGGCGTTTGCCTGGGGGTGGCTTGAATCTGCCGGCCTGTCCCCATCTTCCCTTCCACCCTCCAACCCACCCAGCGAGCCGACCATGTCCACCCGAACCGCCTGCGTCCTTCCCCACCGCTGGCTGGCGGCCCTGATGCTCGCGGCCGCGGCGCTGCTGTCAGGCTGCGGCTACAACCAGTTCCAGAGCCTGGACGAGCAGACCAAGGCGGCCTGGTCCGAGGTGCTGAACCAGTACCAGCGCCGGGCTGACCTCATCCCCAACATCGTGGCCACCGTCAAGGGCGAGGCCAGCTTCGAGCAGGACACGCTGATCAAGGTGGTGGAGGCACGCGCCCGCGCCACGTCCATCCAGGTCACACCCGAAACCCTGAACGACCCGCAGGCTTTTGAGCGCTTCCAGAAAGCGCAAGGTGAACTCGGCAGTGCGCTGGCGCGTCTGCTGGTGGTGAGCGAGAACTACCCCAACCTCAAGGCCAACCAGGGCTTCCAGGACCTGCGTGTGCAGTTGGAGGGCACCGAGAACCGCATCACCGTGGCGCGCAACCGCTACATCAAGGCCGTGCAGGAGTACAACGTGCTGGTGCGTCAGTTCCCGTCCAACCTGACGGCCATGGTCCTGAGCTACGCGGTCAAGCCCAGCTTCACGGTGCAGAACGAGGCGGCCATCTCCGCGCCACCGGCCGTGAGCTTCGACAAGCCGGCCAGCCCGGCACCGGCGGCGACCAAGTAGCGCGCTGGCGAGCATTCCATGCGCCCGGTCAACGGATTGGCCCCGTCCGTGCGCCAGCCCCTTCACAGGCTGGCCGCCTGGGGTCTGCTGTTCGCCGCCAAACTGTTGACCCTCTGCGGCCTGGTGGCCCTGTTCAATGGCCCGGTACGGGCGCAGGAGCTGCTGCCCGTGCCGGCCTTGACCGCACGCGTGATGGACGCCACTGGCACGTTGTCAAGCTCACAGCGCGACGCGCTGGAGGCCAAGCTGGCCGCCTTCGAGGCCCAGGCCGGCCCGCAGATCGTGGTGCTGATGGTGGCCACCACCCAGCCGGAGGACATCGCGGCCTTCACCCAGCGCGTTGGCGAGACCTGGAAGATTGGCCGCAAAAACGTGGGCGACGGCCTGCTGGTGGTGGTGGCCAAGAACGACCGGCGCCTGTGGATCGCCCCGGCCAAGGCGCTGGAAGGTGCGGTGCCTGACCTGGCCGCACGGCAGATCGTGCGGGATGTGATCAGCCCGGCTTTCAAGACCGGTGATTACGCCGGCGGCCTGGACAAGGGCGTCGAGGCGCTGATGGCGCGCATCCGCGGCGAAGGCCTGCCCGAGCCCCAGCGCCGGGCCGAAGCGGACACGGCGGAAGACGGGTTCCAGGTCGAAGACCTGCTGGCCTTTCTGTTCGTGGCCGTGCCCGTGGCCGGCGGCCTGCTCAGCGCGATGGTGGGCCGCAAGCTCGGCGCAGTGCTGACAGGCGGTGCCGCCGGCGGGGTGGT
>JBIKMY010000067.1:0-8340 GCA_044358945.1 Rubrivivax sp. | reverse complement strand
AAGGCCGCCGAGTTCTATGAGGATGAGGTGGAGGAGATGATCAAGGGGCTGACCAGCCTGATGGAGCCCTTCATCATGGTGGTGCTGGGCCTGACCATCGGCTCCATCATGATTGCGATGTACCTGCCCATCTTCAAGCTGGGTTCCGTGGTCTGAGCGCCATGGGGCAGGAGTGGCTGCTGTCTGCGCCGGCCCTGGGCTTGCTGGGGCTGATCGTCGGCAGTTTTCTCAACGTCGTGATCCACCGGCTGCCGGTCATGATGGCGCGGCAGTGGTGGGCGGAAGTGGCGGGGCAACTGCAGGACGACGCCTCTCACCAGGAGGTGTTTGGCCGGCCACCGCCTAGCGAAGCCACGAAGGCGGGACGCGCGCTGGAGACAGCACTGCAGGCCTTGCCCAGGCTGAATCTGGCGGTGCCGCGTTCACGCTGCCCGGCATGCGGGCATGTCCTGGGTTGGAGCGAGAACGTGCCGCTGCTGGGCTGGTTGCGTCTGCGCGGACGGTGCGCGGCCTGCGGCACGCGCATCCCGATGCGCTACCCCGCCGTGGAGGCACTGACCGCGCTGCTGTTTGCCGCCATCGGCTGGCGCTTCGGCCCGCAACCCGCCGCCCTGATGTGGTGTGGCGTGGCGGCCGTCCTGCTGACCTTGTCGGCGATCGACTGGGACACGACCTTGCTGCCCGACGACCTGACCCAGCCGCTGCTGTGGGCCGGGCTCGTGGCCGCCGCCGCGGGCTGGAGCGGCCTGAGCCCGGCAACCGCGCTCATCGGCGCCGTGACGGGCTACCTGTCGCTGTGGTCGGTCTACTGGCTGTTCAAGCTGGCCACGGGCAAGGAAGGCATGGGGTATGGCGACTTCAAGCTCCTGGCCGCCCTCGGAGCCTGGTTGGGATGGCAGGCCATCCTGCCCATCGTGCTGATCGCCTCAGTGGCGGGCGCCCTGGTCGGCCTGGGCCTGAAGGTCAGCGGGCAACTCCGGGACGGGCGCTACGTTCCCTTCGGCCCCTTCCTGGCCGGCGGTGGCCTGCTCCTCCTGCTGGCGGGAACCGACCGCGCCCTGGCCCTGATGGGCTGGTGACCGCCATCCGCAGGCATCCACCGGCATGCACCCGCTCCACATCGGCCTGACGGGCGGCATCGGCAGTGGCAAGAGCACTGTGGCGCGGTGGCTGGTGGCCCAGGGCGCGGCACTGGTTGACACCGATGCCATCGCGCGCGCGCTGACGGCCCCACACGGCGCCGCGCTGTCAGCCATCGCCCAGACCTTCGGGCCCGACATGGTCGGCACGGATGGGGCCCTGGACCGCGACCGCATGCGTGCCCTGGTTTTTGGGGAACTCGCGGCCCGGCGGCAGCTGGAGGCGATCCTGCACCCGCTGATTGGTGAGCAGGCCCGTGCCGAGGCGGCGCAGGCGGCCCAGGTGGGTGCCCTTGCGGTGGTCTTTGATGTGCCCCTGCTTGCCGAGTCGAAGCACTGGCGCAGCCGAGTAGACCGCGTGCTGGTGGTGGATTGCGAGGAGACCACCCAGGTCAGTCGGGTGATGGCACGCAGCGGATGGACCGAGGACACGGTCCGGCGCGTCATCGCCCAGCAAGCCTCTCGCTCGCTTCGATGGTCGATCGCCGACGCAGTGATTTACAACGATGCGCTGTCCATGCAGACGCTGCAAATCCAGGTCAACAGCCTGTGGAGTCACTGGTTTTACGAGTAAGGCGCCGCGCCTGTGTGGAACAATCTGCCGCAGTCTTCCTGCCCATCGATGCCCACCGCCCGGATCCTGTACGAGTACCCCTTCAACGAGGGGATCCGGACCATGCTGCGTCTGGAGCATCTGTTCGAGCGCTTGGGCCGCCTGATGGTGCGCGAAGACTCCCTGGACCACCATTTCGCCCTGGTGACCATCTTTGAAGTCATGGATGTGGCCTCCCGGGCGGACCTGAAGTCTGACCTGCTGAAGGAACTGGAGCGCCACAAGGCACAGCTGCAGTCTTACCGCGGCCACCCCGGCATTTCCGAGGCAGCCCTGGACGAGGTGATCGGTCGTATCGACCACGCCTTCCAGGGCCTGATCGAAGTGCAGGGCAAGGCCGGCCAGGCCTTGACCACCCACGAATGGCTGATGAGTGTGCGCAGCCGCATCGGCATACCTGCCGGGACCTGCGAGTTCGACCTGCCCGGCTACTACGCCTGGCAGCAGCATCCCGCGGCGCGCCGCCAGGCAGACCTGGAGCGCTGGGCGGCCTGCCTGACGCCGCTGGCGCAGGCGCTACAATTGCTTCTGGGACTGCTGCGGGACAGCGGTGTCACGCAGCGCATGCACGCCTCGGCCGGTCAATTCCAGCAGCGCCTGCCGGAAGGCAAGGGCTACCACCTGCTGCGGCTGCACATGAACGCGGACTCGGAACTGGTACCGGAGATCAGCGGGCATCGTCTGCTCGTGTCCGTGCGGATGCTGCGCGCCGACAACGAGGGCCGCCTGCGTCCCACCACCGAAGACACCGACTTCGAGATGACGCTGTGCACCTGAGGCGGCACACGCCAGACAAGAACGCCCACCCACGAACCCCGGCGCCCGGCCCTCATGAGCGACAGAACGGTTCCCTGCCCCGCCTGCAAAGGCCAGTCGCTGCACGCTCCGGCCAACCCGTGGCGGCCCTTCTGCAGCCAGCGCTGCCGCGAGCACGACCTGGGTGCATGGGCGAGCGAGTCCTACCGCATGGAAGATCGCTCCCAAGAGGACGACGCCACCGAAGAGCCCGACCCGGCCACCAGCGGTGCGCCAGCGGAACTCAGGCGCCGCAGCCGTTGAGGCTGCTTCGCACACCACCCGCCGGGTTCACCCCCGGTACATCGCTTCGATCTGCTCGGCGTACTTGGTCTGCACCAGCTTGCGCTTGAGCTTCATCGTGGGCGTGAGTTCCTCGTCCTCGGCAGTGAGCTGGCGGTCCAGCAGGAAGAACTTCTTGACCTGCTCGACGCGGGCGAACTGCTTGTTCACCCGGTCGACCTCGGCCTGGATCAACTCGACAATCTCGGGCGCACGCGTCAGGCTGGCGTAGTTGGAGAAGGGAATGTCACGCTCCTGGGCGAAGCGCTCCACGTTCTCCTGGTCAATCATCACGATGGCCGTCAGGAACGCGCGCTTGTCACCAATGACTACCGCATCCGTGACATAGGGGCTGAACTTCAGCTGGTTCTCCCACTCGCTGGGCGTGACGTTCTTCCCGCCGGCCGTGATGATGATGTCCTTCATCCGGTCGGTGATGTAGAAGTAGCCCTCGTCGTCCACGCGGCCGACGTCGCCGGTGTGCAGCCAGCCCGCTGTATCGATAGCCTCGGAGGTCTTCTCGGGCTGGTTCAGGTAGCCCAGGATGACATTGGGACCACGCAGCAGGATCTCGTTCGTACCCTCGGCAATGCGCATTTCCAGGCCCGGGCCTGGCACGCCGATGCTGCCGGCCTTGGGGGCCTTGCGCGGATTGACGGTGCCGCCAGCCGTGGTCTCGGTCATGCCCCAGCCTTCGCGCAGCGGCACGCCCAGGCTGCGGTACCAGCGGATGAGGTCTGGAGAAATGGGGGCCGCACCGGTCAGCGCCAGTTGTACGCGGCTCATGCCGGTCATCCGCCGCACGTTGTCCAACACCAGGAAGTTGGCCAGGGCGCGCTGCAACCCCAGCCAGGCACCCGGCGGAGCACCCTTGGCCTCGGACTCGGCCACGCGCCCGCCCACGCCCACAGCCCAGGCGTAGGCCAGCTTCTGGAGGCGGCCGGCCTCACTCAGCGTGATCATGACCTGGGAATAGATCTTCTCCCATACCCGCGGCACGGCGAAGAACACCTGCGGCTGCACCTCGCGCAGGTTCTCGAAGACCGTTTCGGGGTTTTCGACGAAGTTCGTGACCGAGCGCCGCATGATGGGGATGTATCCGCCGATCATGCGCTCGGCGATGTGGCACAACGGCAGGAAAGCGATGCGCTCACCCCCTTCGGGCATGCCCTCGAAGAGGCTGGAAGACAGCCCGGACAGCACGGCGCAAAGGTTGGCGTGCGTGATCATCGCGCCCTTGGGCCGGCCGGTGGTGCCCGAGGTGTAGACGAGGATGGCCACATCGGCGGGGCCACGCGACGACCTGCGCTGCTGTAACAGGCCGGGGTGGGCCAGCAGGTGCTCACGGCCCAGCGCCCGCAGGGCGTCCAGTCCGATAACCTGCGGATCGTCCAGATCGCCCAGGCCTTCCATGTCGAACACCACCACCTTGCGGATGCCAGGCAGGTCGTCCCGCACCTCCAGGAACTTGTCCAGTTGCTCGTCGTCCTCGACAAACAGGTAGGTTGAAGCGGAGTCCTGGCAAAGATATTGGACCTGCGCTGCGGCATCCGTGGGATAGATGCCGTTGCAGATGCCGCCAGCGGTCAGCACCGCCAGGTCGGTCCACACCCATTCGCGGGAAGTGTTGGCCAGCACCGAGGCCGTCTGGCCGGGCTCGAACCCCAGATGGGCCAGGCCGGCGGCCACCTCGCTGACGATGGTGGCGACTTCGTTCCAGCTGTAGGAGCGCCACAGACCGAGGTCTTTCTGGCGCATCATCGGCGCGTCACCCAACTCGGCCACGCGCTGCCAGAAGAGCTCGTGCACCGTGTCGAAAGGCAGCGCCTGCGGCTCCCAGCCGAACTGGGCGCCGGACACGGTGCGATGCGGATCCATGGCCACGGCGCTCATCTCCAGGTCTTCTTCTTCTTCCAGCGACGCTCACCGCGCACGCCGGCTTCCTTCATGCCGAGGTAGAACTCCTTGATGTCCTCCTTCTCGCGAAGGCGGTCACAGGTGTCCTCCATGACGATGCGGCCGTTCTCCAGCACGTAGCCATAGTCGGCCGCGTTCAGCGCCATGTTCGCGTTCTGCTCCACCAGCAAGATTGTGGTGCCGCGCTCACGGTTGATACGCACCACGATCTCGAAGATTTCCTTCGTGAGCTTGGGGCTCAGGCCCAGGCTGGGTTCGTCCAGGAGGATGAGTTCGGGTTGCGCCATCAGGGCGCGTGAGATCGCCAGCATCTGCTGCTGGCCGCCGGACAGCAACCCGGCATCCTGCGCGGCCCGCTCCTTCAGGATGGGGAAATAGCCGAACACCATCTCCATGTCCCGTGCCACGCCGTCCCGGTCGTTGCGGGTGTAGGCGCCCATCAACAGGTTGTCACGCACCGACAGCAGCGGGAAGACCTCGCGCCCTTCGGGCACATGACTCAGCCCCATGCGCACGATGAGGGCCGGGTCCTGGCCGGCGATCGACTGCCCCTTGAACTCGATGGTGCCGCGGCGCGGATCGATGATGCCGGAGATCGTCTTGAGGATGGTGCTCTTGCCCGCGCCGTTGGAGCCCAGCACGGTGGCGATCTGTCCGCGCCTGACCTGCAGGCTGACGCCCCGGATGGCCTTGATGGGGCCGTAGGCGCTCTCCACGTTGGCCAGGGCCAGCAGCACGCTGTCGCTCACGTCACCGCTCATGACGGCCTCCGCAGCGACGAGACATCCTCCACCGAGCCCAGATAGGCTTCGACAACACCAGGGTGGGTCTGCACCTCACGAGGCGAGCCGGCCGCCAGCACCTGCCCCTGATTGAGCGCCACCACCCGGTCAGACACGCGCGACACCAGCGTCATGTCGTGCTCCACCATGAGCACCGTGATGCCGAGTTGGTCGCGGATGTCCTCGATCCAGAAGGCCATGTCCTCCGTTTCCTCCACGTTCAGTCCGGAGGAAGGTTCGTCCAGCAGCAGCAGCCGCGGTTCCGTGGACAGCGCCCGCGCCAGCTCCACCACCTTGCGCACGCCGTAGGGCAGACTGGCGATCATGGTGTCGCGGTAGGCCTGCAGATCCAGGAAGTCGATCACCTCCTCCACCTTGCGGCGCGACGCCAACTCCGCCTCGCGAACCGACCGGTTGAACAGCAGGTCGCTCCACACCCCGGTCTTGCGGTGGCGGTGACGGCCGATCAGCAGGTTGTGCAGCACCGTGGCGTGCTCGAACAGTTCGATGTTCTGGAAGGTGCGCGCGATGCCCAGGGCCGCAATCTCGTGCGGCGCCACGCCCGTGATGTCGCGCCCCATGAACTCGATGGTGCCGGTGGTGGGTTCGTAGATTCGGCTGATGAGGTTGAAGACCGTGGTCTTGCCCGCGCCGTTGGGCCCTATGAGCGTGAAGACCTCGCCCTCCTGGACGTTGAAGCTGACGTCGTTGACCGCCAGCACGCCACCAAAGCGCACACTCAGGCTGCGGGCGGAAAGCAGGGGCTCGCTCATTTCAGGCGGTCCGACTTCTGGAACGACTTCTGCCGCTTGAACATGCCCTTGCGGTAGAACGGGAACAGGCTGAAGTAGGTGCGTATCTTGAGCCAGCGGCCATACATGCCCATGGGTTCGAACAACACGAACAGCACCAGCACGGCGCCATAGACCGCCGACTTCAAACCTGGCGCCTCGGCCACGATGGCAGGCAGCACACCCTTGGAGGCCGAGATCAGCTGGGGCATGGTGATCAAGAACACTGCGCCGAAGAACACGCCGTGGATGGAACCCAGCCCGCCAATCACGACCATCAGCAACAGGTCGATGGACTGGATGATGTTGAACTGGTCAGGCGACAGGAAGCGCAGGTTGTGGGCGTACAAGGCGCCACCAATGCCGGCCAGCGCCGCCGAGATGGCAAAGGACAGGGTCTTGTAGTAGGCCAGGTGGATGCCCATGCTCTGGGCCGAGATTTCGGAGTCCCGGATGGCCACAAACGCGCGTCCGGTCGGAGAACGCAGCAGGTTCAGCACGCCGAGCGTGGCGACCACGGTGATCACGAGGCACAAGTAATAGAACTCGTTGCCCGAACCCACCACCCAGCCGAAGATATTGGGCGACTTGACGTTCAGACCCGAGTTGCCGCCCGTCACGCTTTCCCAGCGTGCAAAGACTTCTTCCAGGATGAAGCCGAAGGCCAGGGTGGCCATGCCCAGATAGATGCCTTTGACCCGCAGCGCCGGCAAGCCAACGACCACGCCGGCGAGCGCGGAAAGCCCTGCCGATACCGCGAGGGCCAGGGGAAACGGCACACCGTGGTTGGTGAGTACCGCCTGGGTGTAGGCGCCCACACCCAGGAAGGCCGCGTGACCCAGCGAGAACAGGCCGGTGAAACCAGCCAGCAACATCAACCCGAGGCCCACCACCCCATAGATGAGGACATAGGTGAGTTGGGCCAGCCAGTACTCCTCCAGCAGCACGGGGGCTACCACCAGCACCAACATGAGCGCGCTGTACCAGAAGATGTGGCCACCGTGCTTGGCCAGGCGGAGGTCCTGGGCGTAATCGGTCTTGAAGATGAATCGCATGTCGGCTGTCCTGCCTCAGACCTTCTTGCGCAGCTTCTCGCCGAACAACCCGTTGGGGCGCAGCATGAGCATGACCAGCACGACGACATAGGCCGCCACGTCCTTGAACCCCGCTGGCAGATAAAAGCCCGACAGCGACTCCACCACCCCAATGATCAGTCCCCCCACGATGGCACCAGGCAGGCTGCCGAAGCCGCCTACTACCGCAGCGGGGAACGCCTTCAGGCCGATGAAACCCATATTCGCATGCACGAAGGTGATAGGTGCCAGCAGGATGCCGGCCACCGCCGCCACCGCCGCCGCCAGGGCCCACACCAGGCCATTGAGCTGCCTTACAGGAATGCCCATGTAGTAGGCGGCCAGCTGGTTCTGCGACGAGGCCTGCATGGCGATTCCCAGCTTGCTGTAGCGGAACAAGGCGAACAGGGCCACGCACAACAAGGCAGTGACCACGATCACCATCACCTGTTCGACGTTGATGACCAGCGCGCCCAGCTTCCAGATCTGGTCCTTGTAGGGCACGGGCAGCACGTGGGTTTCGGTACCGATCCCCGGCACCATGGTGATCAGACCGCGCAGGATGTAGCCGATACCGATGGTCAGCATCACGATGGAAAACGCCGGTTGCCCCAGGATGGGACGGATCACGGCGCGTTCGGCCACCAAGCCGAAAGCCGCCATGGCGGCGATGGAGGCGATCACAGCCAGCCAGAACGGGAACCCGAGGAAGGTCATGCAGGCCAGCCCGGCGAAGGCACCCAGCATCATCAGGTCGCCCTGGGCAAAGCTGACGGTCTCGGTCGCTTTGTAGATCAGCACGAAGCCCAGCGCAATAAGGCCGTAGATACAGCCTTGGGCGACGCCGGCGATGAGCAATTGCAGCAGTTGCAAGCGCGGATCCTTGGTGGAGCCTGATGGGTCGGAAAAAGCAGTGCCAAGTGAGCACAGGGCTCAGGGCGCCGGATT
>JBIKMY010000066.1:0-8358 GCA_044358945.1 Rubrivivax sp. | reverse complement strand
CGCGACAATCCGGGGTGATGAAAACCCGTGTCGTTGTCGGCCTGTCAGGCGGCGTGGACTCCGCCGTCAGCGCCTGGCTGCTCAAGCAGCAGGGCTTCGAGGTCGTGGGCATCTTCATGAAGAACTGGGAGGATGACGACGACACTGGCTACTGCTCGTCCAACGTCGACTTCGTGGACGCGGCGGCGGTGGCCGACGTGGTGGGCATCGAGATCGAGCATGTCAACTTCGCGGCCGAGTACAAGGACCGCGTCTTCGCCGAGTTCCTGCGCGAGTACCAAGCCGGCCGCACGCCCAACCCCGACGTCCTGTGCAACGCCGAGATCAAGTTCAAGGCCTTCCTGGATCACGCCATGCGCCTGGGCGCGCAAAAGATCGCCACCGGACATTACGCGCGCGTGCGGAAGGCGGCTGATGGCTCGTACCAGTTGCTCAAGGGGCTGGACCCGGCCAAGGACCAGAGCTACTTCCTGCACCGCCTGAACCAGGCGCAGTTGTCACGCACGCTGTTCCCCGTGGGCGAACTGCACAAGACCGAAGTGCGGCGCCTGGCGCTGCAGATCGGCCTGCCTAACGCGAAGAAGAAGGACTCCACCGGCATCTGCTTCATCGGCGAGCGGCCGTTCCGCGAGTTCCTCAACCGCTACCTGAGCCACGAACCCGGGCCCATCGTGGACGAGCGCGGACGCGAGATCGGTCGCCACGTGGGCCTGAGCTTCTACACCCTGGGGCAGCGCCAGGGCCTGGGCATCGGCGGGCTGAGCCAGGGCGGGGGCACCCACGACCCGTGGTACGTGGCGCGCAAGGACCTGGCGCGCAACCGCCTCATCGCCGTGCAAGGGCACGACCACCCGGGGCTGCTGTCACGCCATCTGCGCGCCGAAGACCTGAGCTGGGTGGCCGGTCACCCGCCGGCCAACGGACGCCTAGCCGCCAAGACACGGTATCGCCAGGCGGATGCGCCCTGCCGCTTCCACCAGGCCGCCGAACACGGTGTGCCCGGTTTCGAGCTGGACTTCATCGCCCCCGACCCGGCGCAGTGGGCGGTGACCCCCGGACAGTCGGCCGTGCTGTACGACGGCGAGGTCTGCCTGGGCGGCGGGGTGATCAGTCGGGCGGCGCAGGCTCCAGACCTGCCAGCCACGCCAGCAGCAGCGCGTTGACCTCGGCTGGCCGCTCCCAGGTCAACAGGTGCCCGCAGGCGGGCAGCACATGCAGTTCGGCCTGGGGCACGGCCGCGGCGATCTCCTGCGAGCACTCCGGCGGCGTCAGCGCATCGGCATCACCGCACACCACCAGCACCGGGCAACGCAGGCGGCGCAGCAAGGGGCGGCTGTCGGGCCGGGCCATGATTGCGCGGTTCTGCTGGACGAGCTGCGCTGCACCGGCGCGGCGCACCATCTCGAAGTAACCACTCACCAGCGCCGTATCGCCCTGCCGGCTGGGGTGGAAGGCAAAAGGCACGTTGGCGCGCAGGATCTCGTCCACGCGCCCCTGCGCGAACTCCAGCACCGCCGCCGAGCGCAGCCGGATCATCTGCGGCGTGTCGGGTCGGGCATTGCTGCCCAGCAGCGCCAGAGCCGCCACCCGGTGCGGTGCCTGGCGCAACACCTCCAGCGCCAGGATGCCGCCCATGGAGGTGCCCACCAACACCAGCGGGCCTTCATGGTCCGCCAGCAGGGCGTGCGACATGCCGCTGAGCGTGTCCGCGCGGGCGTGGGCATCGCTGACGTGCACCGCGTGCCCGGCGGCGCGCAGAGCCGGCGTCTGGTGCCGCCACAGGGCGGCATCGCTGGCCAGGCCGGGCAGGAGGATCACGCGGGTCATGAGGCTTTCCGAAGACAGGTAGGGCGTCGATTCGAACCGGCCGCACGCAGCCGGTCAAGGGTTGCACCGCTCGGGAACGCATGTCAGCGCGCTCACCCACGAGCACATGCAGGCGCGGGTGCGAAACTCGGCCGTTGCCTCTGCCCAATCGCCCCTCATGACCTGGATCCTCGCCTACCTCGCTGCCGGCACCGTCATCGGCTTCTTCGCGGGTCTGCTGGGCATCGGGGGCGGCATGACGCTGGTGCCCATCCTGGCCGCACTCTTCACCGCCCAGCAGATGGCGCCCGAGCATGTGATGCACCTGGCGCTGGGCACGGCCATGGCGGGCGTGCTGTTCACCGGCTCGGCCAGCGTGCGCGAGCATCACAAGCTCGGCTCGGTGGATTGGGCCGTGGTCAAGCGCCTGGCGCCGCCCATGGCCACGGGCACGCTGCTGTCGGCCCTGGCCTCGGGCTGGTTGCCGCAGCGGGTGCTGGTGCTGGCGTTTGCCGTCATCGTCGCGGGTGCGGCCACGCAGATCTGGATCGGCAAGAAGCCCGGCCCGGGGCGTACCCTGCCCGGCGCGCTGGGTCTGTGGGGCGTGGGGCTGTTCATCGGGGTGGTGAGCGGGCTGGTATCGGCGGGCGGCGCCTTCCTGTCCATGCCCTTCATGCTGTGGTGCGGCGTGCCCGTGCGCACCGCCATCGGCACCGGCGCGGCCCTGGGCCTGCCGGTGGCCGCCCTGGGTACCGTGGGCTACGTGGCCAGCGGCTGGCCGGCCAGTGGCCTGCCCTGGGGCTCGCTGGGCTTCGTGCTGCTGCCGGCCCTGGCCGGGGTGGTGGTGGCCAGCACGCTGACCGCCCCCGTGGGCGCCCGGCTCGCCCACCGCCTGCCCGTGGCCACGCTGCGCCGCCTGTTCGCCGTGGTGCTGTACCTGCTGGCGGCCAAGATGGTGTTCTCGTACACCTGATGCCCGTCCCGCTTCATGACCGCAGGCGCGCAGGGCGCCGCCCGGCCGCCTCCAGGATCACCCCGTGACCGACTTCGTCTTCATCCGCCACGGCGAAACCGACTGGAACCGCCAGCAGCGCTTTCAAGGCCAGATCGACGTTCCGCTGAACGACCTGGGGCACACCCAGGCCAGAAGGCTGGGCGAGCGCCTGGCCGCTGAGCCCGCCAAGCATCTGATCAGCAGCGACCTGCAACGCGCGCAGCAGACGGCCGCGCCGCTGGCCACCGCCTGGCAGGCGGCCCCGGCCCTGGTGCAAGGCCTGCGCGAACAGTGCTTCGGCGTGCTGGAGGGGCTGGATGTGCCCACCATCAAGGCGCAGCATCCGGACCTCTGGCTGCGTTGGCTGGAACACCGCGCCGACTTCGCACTGCCCGGCGGCGAGAGCCTACAGCAGTTTCACGCGCGGGTGCTCGGCGCGGTGAAGGCGCTGGCCGAGGCCCACCCCGGCCAGCGCCTGGCGGTGGTGACGCACGGCGGCGTGCTGGACATGCTGTGGCGCACCGCGCACGGCCAGCCCCTGGACGGCCTGCGCACCTGCGACATCCCCAACACCGGGCTGAACCACCTGCGCTGGCGCCAGGGCACGCTGGACATCGTGCGCTGGGCCGATGCCAGCCATCTGGAAGGCCTGCCGGCCCAGGCCCGCACGGCCGCAGGCGAGCGCTGACGAGCGACCGAACCCGCAAGCGTCTACGATCCGTTCATGAACACACCCGCCGCCCCCGTCACCGCCGTCAACGGCATCAAGGACCAGGCTCCTGCCGGCTCCCGCATCCTCCTGGTCACAGGGGGCAGCCGCGGCATCGGCGCAGCCGTTGCCCTGCAGGCGGCCCGCGCCGGCTGGGACGTGGCCGTGAACTACACCCGCGACGCCGCCGCCGCCGAAGCGGTGGCTGCCAAGGTGCGCGCCAGCGGGCGCCGCGCCCTGGTGGTGCAGGGCGACGTGGCCGAGGAGGCCCAGGTGCTGGCCATGTTCGCTGCCGTGGACGCCGGGCTGGGCCGGCTGACCGGTCTGGTCAACAACGCCGGCGTCGTGGACATGCCGGCGCGGGTGGATGAGATGTCTGTGCAGCGGCTGCAGCGGATGTGGGCGATCAACATCACCGGCTCTTTCCTGTGCGCGCGCGAGGCGCTCAAGCGCATGAGCCGGCGCCATGGAGGCCCGGGAGGCAGCATCGTCAACCTCAGTTCGGCCGCCGCCCGGCTGGGCTCGCCCAACCAGTACGTGGACTACGCCGCATCGAAAGGCGCCATCGACACCTTCACCCTGGGTCTGGCGCGCGAAGTGGCCGGTGAGGGTGTGCGCGTCAACGGCGTGAGGCCCGGCATCATCGACACCGACATCCACGCCAGCGGAGGCCTGCCCGACCGCGTGGCACAGATCGGCCCCAGCGTGCCCCTGCAGCGCGCCGGCACCGCCGGCGAGGTGGCGGCCGCCGTGGTCTGGCTGTTGTCCGACGAGGCCAGCTACGCCACTGGCACCACCATCGACGTCACGGGCGGGCGCTGAGGGGCCGGCCTCCATGTGCCGGCTTACGTGGCAGGGCAGAGACTTCTCCGCGGGAAACCCGTCGCGACGCTGGACGGGCCTGTGGGCCGCCCTCGCGCTGTGGACGGCTGCAGCCGCCCAGGCACAGCCGGTGGCGGCCGAGCGGCAGGCCGACCCACAGGTCCAGCCACAGCGCCCGCGCGTCGGTCTGGTCCTGTCAGGCGGTGGGGCCCGTGGTTTCGCCCACATCGGCGTCCTGCGGGTGCTGCAAGAGTTGCGGGTGCCGGTGGACGTGGTCGTTGGCACGAGCATGGGGGCGGTCGTCGGCGGGGCCTACTCGGCCGGACGCAACGCGGACGATCTGGAGCGGTTTGCCCGCGACACGGACTGGGCCGGCTTGCTTGCGGACCGACCGCCCCGCACTGCAGGGGACTTCCGGCGGCGCGAGGTGGATCTTGAGGTGCCATCGCGGATTGAATTCGGGGTGGGGCCTGGACCAAGTCTGAATGTCCCCCCGGCCGTAGCTGGCAGCCACGCCCTCGAAGTAGCCCTTGAAGCGCTCCTGCCGCAGGGTCAGGCCCGGCGGCCCGCCGGCAGCCTGGCCATCTCCTTCCGGGCCGTGGCCACCGACCTTCGAACGGGCGAATTGGTAGCGCTGGCCGATGAACCGCTGGCCGTCGCGCTGCGCGCATCCCTGTCAGTACCTGGCTTGTTTCCACCGCTGGCAAGAGACGGCAGGATGCTGGTGGACGGCGGGCTGGTGCGCAACGTACCCGTGGACCTCGCCCGTGCGATGGGCGCCCAGGTGCTCATCGTCGTGAACGTGGGCACCTCGGTGGACCATGTGCGTGACCTGAACAGCCCACTGGGCGTGGCCCAGCAGATGATCAACCTGCTGACCGAGCAGAACGCACAGCGGTCTTTGAAGGAACTGAAGTCAGCGGATCTCCTGATCCAACCAGACCTGGAGGGCCTGGACGCCAGCGAGCTGGCCACGGGCGCACAGCGTGCGATCGCCGCGGGCGAGCGTGCGGCACGGGCGCTGTCCTTGCGCCTGGAGTCTCTGGCCGTCGCGCCGCAGGCCTGGGCAAGTTTCGAGCAGGCGCGGGTGCGGCAGCCAGCGGCGCTCGGCACTGGCGAGACAGGCAAGTTCCTGGTGCGGCCCACGGGCCGCACCAGCGCCGAGCTGCTGGCCGCCGCCGCCGGGGCCACGCTAGGGCAGCCCGTGGACGCCGCCACTGCGCGCGCTGCGGCAGACCAGCTCTTTGCCAGCGGCGACTTCGAACGCGTGGAGGTGCAGTCGGCCCTGCTGCCCGACGGCCGGGCCCTGATCCTGGTGCCCGTGGAGGCCCCGTGGCGGCGCAATCCGCTGCGGCTAGGGCTGGAGCTCCAGACGGAGCAGGGCACCCGCGAGGACGCCACCCGGTTCGCCCTCACGGCCACCACCACCTTGCGCCCGCTGAATGACTGGGGCGGCGAGCTGCGCGCCTTGCTGCGCTTGGGCTCGCAGACCACCCTGATGGGCGAGTGGTGGCAACCCCTGGGGCCGGGCAGCAAAGTGTTCGGCGTGACGGCCTGGCGGCGGGACGCCGAGACGCAGGACATCTATTTCGACGGACAACGGGTCACGCAACTGGGGGTCTCGGCTGCAGCGTGGCGCCTGGGCGCAGGCGTTTCGCTGGGCCGATCAGGCGATGTGCAAGTGGGGCTGGAGCGCTCGCGCTCACGCGTCTCCCCGCTGCTGCGCGCGGACCTGGAAAGCGGGCCCATCGCCTTCACCACCACCCAGGTCTACACCCAGTTGCGCCTGGACACCCTGGACTCCATCGCCTTTCCGACGCGGGGCACCTTGCTGCAGGCCACCTGGAGGTCCGGCAGCCTGTCCGAGGCCGACCGAGGCTCGGAAACCGAAGCGCGCGTGCTCACCGGTTTCACGTGGGGTCGCTGGGCAGGCCATGTACATGCCGAAGCCTCACATGCCTCCAAAGGGGTGGCGCCACTGGCCCTGGGCGGTTTCCTGCGCCTTTCGGGCACACCCATCGGCTCCCTCTATGGGCAGACCAGCCTCCTCGGGCGCGTGGTCATGGGGGTACCGTTGGCCCACATGCCCCTGGGCCTGGGCGGTGCCGTCCGGGCGGGCTTCTCGGTAGAGCTGGGCGGACTGTTCCTGCCCGGCCAGAGCCGCCAGCTGAGCGACCTGAAACAGGCCGGAAGCGCCTTCGTCTCTGTGGACACCCTGTTCGGGCCGGCGTACTTCGCACTGGGGACCACCCACCGCGGAGGCCGCGCCGTCTACATCTTCCTCGGGCCCTTCTGGTGAGGCAATGCCGGGTCGGCGGCGGTGCGCCGCAGCCCCGTAAAGGCCGCGAGTTCCCAGGAGCGAAGCCCCACCACCAGGGTGTAGCCGTCCCGCGACGCCGGGGGAAGCCGGGCGTCCTCCTGGTGCAGGCGCGAGAGCTCACCGGCAAGCCGCTCCACATGCTGCGCCACTTCCTGGGCACTGCTGCTGGACAGGCGGCCATGCACGGCCATCAGCGTTTCACCCGGGCCGTCGAAGCGCCCGCCAAAGTAGTCCCCCACTACATGCTCGCGGAAGTAGGCCTGCACCGGCCCGTCGGGCCTCCAGCGAAACGCGCGTGAGACTCGCAACCGGTAGCGGTTCAGCGGCTTGAGTTCGATGAGCCCCAGGCGGTCCAGGCGCGCCAGCGCCGCGATGCAGGGTGCCGCCTCCACGCGGTAGGTCTCGAGGATCTGTTCGAAGCTCCAGTGGCCCAAGCAGCACACCGCCACCAGCAACAGCACCGGATCGGCCACCAGCGAGCGCTCCTGGTCCAGGGTGAGGCGATCGGTTTGTGGCGCGGCCTGCAGCGCCTGCTGCAGCACATCGTGCAGCGAGACGCCTGCCGCCTCGCAGAAGTGGGACAGGCGACTCAGGCTCATGTCCCCCTGGCTGAACAAGCGCTTGATGCTCGATTCGCTCATGCCAACCCGGCCGGCGAGGGCGCGATAGGTGAGCCCGGCGCGGCGCATCTCGGCGCGCAGGGCCTGCAGCAGCAGTTCCGGGGTGCTCACGGGCGGTGATGGTCTGTGACCGGGCAGGGTGGGCCGGTGGGTCCATGCAGGGTCTCCCTCATCAGGACCCATGCAGGCTCGATCGTACCGGCTTTCGATACCTGAGGGCCCACAGGCTCGTACCTTGTGTGCGCAAGTCGCATTTCGCGCGCCCATCAGACACAGTACGGCCATTCCCTCAAAAAAGGAGTTCACCCATGTTCAAGCCCCTGGCCGCCCTGGCCCTTGCCGGACTGCTCGGCGCCTGCTCGACCACCAGCCCCGACGTCATCGCGCGCAGCGATGCGGGGCGGCTGTCTTCGGTTCATTCCGGCACCGTGGAATCCGTGCGGGCCGTCACGGTGGAGGGCTCGCAAAGCGGCGTCGGCGCAGCCGCCGGCGCATTGGTACTGGGCACGGCGGGAAGCAGCGTGGGCGGCAAGCGCGAACAAGTGGCTGTGGGCACCCTGGCCGCCGTGTTTGGTGGCGTGCTGGGCAACGCCATCGAGCGCAGCAGCAACCGCGAAGAGGCACTGGAGATCGTGGTGCGCCTGGCCGACGGCGATCGACGCGCCGTGGTGCAGGCCAAAGGCGTCGACGTGTTCAGGCCGGGAGACGCTGTCAGCGTGGTCTCCAGCGGCGGCCGAGCCCGCGTGACACCGGTCCAGCGGGCAGCTGCCGAAGGCTCCTGAGCCGCGCCGGGCAGTCCCGGTCAAGGAGGGGAGCGGCCCGCCCCCGTGACCTGCGGGTGGCTGTCCATCAACGCCGCCTGCGGGCCACGAGGGCCGCCCTCGAAGGCCTCGTCCAAGTGCGACAACCAGCGCAGGGCCCGGATGGCGTCATGCGTCAGGCGCTCGACCACCACGGGTGTGATCGCCCGCAACGTGTCCAGTTTCAGCGCGGCGGTGTAGCTCAGGTCGATGACACGGCCCGGCACGAAAGGCCCGCGGTCGTTCACCCGCACGATCACTTCACGGCCATTCGCGGGATTGGTGAC
>JBIKMY010000065.1:0-8362 GCA_044358945.1 Rubrivivax sp. | reverse complement strand
TCATCGCCCACGTCGACCATGGCAAGACCACCCTGGTGGACCAACTCCTGCGCCAGAGCGGCACCTTCCGTGAGAACGAGAAGGTGGCCGAGCGCGTGATGGACAGCAACGACCTCGAGCGCGAGCGCGGCATCACCATCCTGGCCAAGAACTGCGCCGTCTCCTGGGCGGGAACGCACATCAACATCGTGGACACCCCGGGCCACGCCGACTTCGGCGGCGAGGTGGAGCGCGCCCTGTCCATGGTGGACGGCGTGGTGCTGCTCATTGACGCGCAGGAAGGGCCCATGCCCCAGACGCGCTTTGTCACCAAGAAGGCGCTGGCCCTTGGCCTGAAGCCCATCGTGGTGGTCAACAAGGTGGACAAGCCGGGCTCGCGGCCTGATTACGTCATCAACGCAGCCTTCGAACTCTTCGACAAGCTCGGCGCCACCGAGGAGCAGCTGGACTTTCCCGTGGTCTACGCCTCGGGCCTGAACGGCTGGGCCTCGTTGAAGGAAGGTGCGCCCGGCCAGGCCTGGGGCACCGACCTGAGCGACCTGTTCGATACCGTGCTGCGCCACGTGCCGGCCCACCAGGGCAACCCGGAAGCACCGCTGCAACTGCAGATTTCCTCGCTGGACTACAGCACCTACGTGGGCCGCATCGGCGTGGGCCGCGTGAACGCGGGCACGCTCAAGCCCGCCATGGACGTGCTGGTGATGGAAGGTCCGGACGGCCGTGCTTACAAGGGCCGCATCAACCAGGTGCTGACCTTTGCCGGCCTGGAGCGCCGCCCTGCCGAGGAGGCCGGCCCCGGCGATATCGTGCTGATCAACGGCATCGAGGACATCGGCATTGGCGTGACGATCACCAGCGTGGAGGAGCCCCATCCGCTGCCCATGCTGAAGGTGGACGAGCCCACGCTGACCATGAACTTCTGCGTCAACACCAGCCCGCTGGCTGGGCGTGAGGGCAAGTTCGTCACCAGCCGTCAGCTGTGGGACCGCCTGCAGAAGGAACTCCAGTCCAACGTGGCGCTGCGTGTCAAGGAGTCGGGCGAGGACGGCATCTTCGAGGTCTCGGGCCGCGGCGAGCTGCACCTGACCATCCTGCTGGAGAACATGCGCCGTGAGGGCTATGAGCTGGCTGTGAGCAAGCCTCGCGTGGTGTTCAAGGAGATCGACGGCCAGCGCTGCGAGCCCATCGAGATGGTGACCGTGGACGTGGAAGACCAGCACCAGGGTGGCGTCATGCAGGCCCTGGGCGAGCGCAAGGCCGACCTGGCCAACATGGAGACCGACGGTCAGGGGCGGGTGCGTCTGGAGTACCGCATTCCGGCGCGCGGCCTGATCGGCTTTTCCAACGAGTTCATGAACCTGACGCGCGGCACCGGTCTGATCAGCAACATCTTCGACGGCTTCGAGCCCTACCGTGGCGAGATCGAAGGCCGCAAGAACGGCGTGCTCATCAGCATGGACGACGGTGAGATCGTCACCTACGCCCTGGGCAAGCTGGACGACCGCGGGCGCATGTTCGTGCGCCCGGGCGACCCGGTGTACGAGGGCATGCTGGTGGGCATCCACAGCCGTGACAACGATCTCGTGGTGAACGCGGTGCGCAGCAAGCAGCTGACCAACTTCCGCGTCAGCGGCAAGGAAGACGCGATCAAGATCACCCCGCCCATCGACCTCACGCTCGAATACGCGGTCGAGTTCATCGCTGACGACGAGTTGGTGGAGATCACGCCCAAGAGCATCCGCCTGCGCAAACGCTTCCTCAAGGAGCACGAGCGCAAGCGGGCGAGCCGCGAAGGCGCCTGAGGACTCCGCCTGGCCAGGCGCGGCGGGCCTCAGCCTTTTGCCGAGGCCCCTGAAGTGGGCGCCGCGGTGGCCTCCAGCGCCGCCAGTTGCTGCCAGGTGGCCAGCAGCCGGTCGGCCGACAGGCTCATGCTGTCAATGCCCATGGCCACCAATCGAGCGGCCAGGTCCGGGTGATCCGACGGCGCCTGTCCGCAGATGCCGATGGTGCGCCCATGCCGGTGCGCGCCCTCGATGGCCCACTGGTACATCTTGAACATGCCCGGGTCGCGCTCATCGAAGGCCTCGGCCACCAGGGTGCTGTCGCGGTCCACGCCCAGCGTGAGTTGGGTGAGGTCGTTGCTGCCGATGGAAAAGCCGTCGAACAGCGCAGCAAAGTCGTCCATCAGGATCACGTTGTTCGGGATCTCGCACATCATCACGATCTGCAAATCCGCCTGCCGCGCCAGGCCGTGCGCGGCCAGGGATGAGAGTACCTCCCGCGCCTCCTGCAGACGGCGCACAAATGGCACCATGATCTGCAGGTTCTTCAGGCCCATCTGTTCCCGCACCCGCAGCAGCGCCTCGCATTCCAGCGCGAAGGCCTCGCGGTATGTAGGGTGCACATAGCGCGCCGCGCCGCGCAGGCCCAGCATCGGGTTCTCCTCGGGCGGCTCGAAGTCGCGGCCGCCGGCCAGCGCGGCGTACTCGCTGCTCTTGAAGTCCGACAGCCGTACCGTCACCGGGCGTGGCCAGAAGGCGGCGGCGATGGTGCCGATGCCCTCGGCCAGGCGTTCCACGAAGAAGCGGGCGCCGTTGGCATGACCGGCACTCATCGTCATCACCCGCTCGCGCTCGGCGGGGTGGGTGATGCGGTCCGAATGCAGCAGCGCCATGGGATGCGCGCCGATGTGCTCGCTGATGATGAATTCCATGCGGGCCAGGCCCACGCCGTCGCAGGGCAGGCGCGCCGTTCGAAAGGCCAGACCGGGGTTGCCCAGGTTCACCATCAGGCGGGTCTTGGTCTTGGGCAGTTGCGTGAACGCCGTGCGCTGGGCGCGGAACGGCCAGCGCCCATCGATGACGCGCCCCGTGTCCCCTTCAGCGCAGGTGACCGTCACCGGCTGGCCGTCGGTCAGGGTGGTGCACGCCTGCGGCGCCCCCACTAGCGCCGGGATGCCCAACTCGCGCGCCACGATGGCGGCGTGGCAGGTGCGCCCGCCGTGCTCGGTGACGATCGCGGCAGCCGTCTTCATCACCGGTTCCCAGTCGGGGGTGGTGGTGGTGGCCACCAGCACCTCGCCGGGGCGGAAGCTGGGCAGGTCGCGCGGGTGGGCGATGCGGCGCACGCTGCCCTGCGCGATGCGCTCGCCAATGGCGCGCCCGCGCAGCAGCGTGGCGCTGGCGGGCGGGCCAGGAGCTTCAAGCTCGTGGCGTTCGATTTCCCAGGTGGCCTGTTGCGAGACCACCGTTTCCGGTCGGGCCTGCACGATGTAGAGCGGCCCACCTGGTCCGTCCTGCGCCCACTCCACGTCCATGGGGCACCAGTGGCCGGCGCGCTGGCTGTAGTGTTCCTCGATGCGCAGGGCCATGCCGGCCAGTGCCAGCACGTGCTCATCGCTGAGGCAGGGCCGCAGGCGGTCCGGCTCCGGCACGGGCTCGGTGAGGATGCCACCGCCTTGACCTCCGCCTGTGTCCGCGCCCGGCCCGCGAACCTCGGCGCTGCTGGGGGCCAGCACCACGCGTGTCTGCTTGGCTCCGATGCGGTGGCTCAGCACGCAGCGCGCGCCCAGCCGATAGGTCGGCTTGTGCACCACGAACTCGTCCGGGTCCACGCTGCCCTGCACCACAGCCTCGCCCAGGCCCCAGGCGGCGTCGATGCGCACCACATCGGGGTGGCCTGATTCGGTGTCCAGCGTGAAGGCCACGCCGCTGGCGGCCTGGTCGCTGCGCACCATCTTCATCACGGCCACTGACAAGGCCACCTGGAAGTGGTCGAAGCCCTGGTCGATGCGGTAGCCAATGGCGCGGTCGGTGAACAGCGAGGCCTGGCAACGCCGCACGGCGTCCACCACCGCGTCTTCGCCGGCCACGTTCAGGAAACTCTCATGCTGGCCCGCAAAGCTGGCGTGCGGCAGGTCTTCAGCCGTGGCCGAACTGCGCACGGCCACGCGCAGGTCAGCCTGACCGCAGGCCTGCGCCAGGGCGCGCCAGGCGCTGCGCAGTGAAGTCTCCACTGCCACCGGCATGGGGCAGGCGTTGACGATCGCCCTGGCCTGAGCGCCTGCGCGGGCCAGGGCGGCGCTGTCGCGCTTGTCCAGGCCATCCAGCACGGCGTGCAGGCGCGGTGCCGCGCCGGCGGCCTCGATCATGTCGCGAAAGGCCTGCGCGGTCACCGCGAAGCCGGGTGGTACGCGCATTCCCAAGGGCGCCAGCACCTGTGTCAACTCGCCGATGGACGCGGTCTTGCCACCCACCCGTGCGACGTCGTCCATCGAGACCTCATCCAGCCGCAGCACGTATCGTTTCATGGACAGGGCGCCTTCTGGCGCGTGGGTCGTGGTGACGGTTTCGATGCTGGAGGACCGACGCCGCCGGCCCTTGAGTTTCAGCAGCGTTGCCCCATCCCCGTGCCGCAAAGTCCTTGCGATGCGCAGCCGGGCTGGTCTGACCACAATCCGCTTCATGAAATCACTTGTTGCGAGCCTGTTGCTGGCCGCCACTGTCATGTCCAGTCACGCCATCGAGGAGCCCGACTTCGAAGTCGTCCAGCGGCTGGATGCCGTGGAGATCCGACAGTACGCGCCTTACGTGGTGGCCGAGGTCACGGTGTCCGGGCCGGCCGATTCGGCGGGTAGCCGGGCCTTTCCGCTCCTGGCCGGCTACATCTTCGGCAAGAACAAGGGCGAGCGGAAGATGGCCATGACGGCACCCGTTACGCAAACGCCCACGCCCGTGAAGATGGCGATGACGGCGCCTGTGACGCAAGCGCCCACGGCAGAAGGCTATCGGGTGCAGTTCGTCCTGCCCAAGGGCGTGACGCTGGAATCCGCCCCTGAGCCGCTGGACGCGCGCGTGAAGATCCGGGAGGTACCCGCCGCCAAGGTGGCTGCCGTCAAGTTTTCGGGCTTCTGGTCGGAAGACAACTACCAGCGCCACCTCAGCCAGCTCACCAGCGGGCTCACCACCGCCGGCGTGCGCTGGAAGGGCGAGCCCGTATATTCACGTTACGACGCGCCCTGGACCCCCTGGTTCATGCGTCGCAACGAAATCTGGCTTGCACTGGAGTAATGCTCGCAATGAACCATCAACAGGACTACGACTCTGCCCCCGTACGCCAACTGCGCGCGGACCTCTCGCTGGCGCTGCGCGCGGCTTACCACTACGGCCTGTCCGAGGGCGTGTGCAACCATTTCAGCGCCGAGCTGCCCGATGGTTCTGGCCGCTTTCTGCTGAACCCGCGTGGGCTGTTGTGGAGCGAGGTGGGCACCGACGACATCGTCATGGTGGATGTGAACGGCCAGCGCCTGGCCGGCACGCATGAGATCGAGCCTACGGCCATGTTCATCCACGCTGCGGTGCACCGCATTGCGCGCAAGGCGGTGGTGATGCACACGCACATGCCCTATGCCACGGCCCTCACCCTCACGCAGGACCGGGCGTTGGACACCACGCTGTCGCAGACGGCCATGCGCTTTCACGGGCTGGTGGCGGTGGACCGCGTCTACAACGGCGTGGCGCTGGGGGTGGAGGAGGGCGAGCGCATCGCCACCGCGATGAATGGCGCCGACATCGTCTTCATGGCCAACCACGGCGTCATCGTCTGCGGCGAGCGCATCGACTACGCCTTCGACGACCTGTACTACCTGGAGCGGGCCTGCCAGGTGCAGGTGATCGCCGACTCCACAGGTCGCCCGGGCGCGCCAGTGTCGCCCGAGATGGCCAACCTCGTCGCCTCACAGGTGCAGGGCGAGCGCCTGCAGTCCGAACTCTTCTTCAAGGCGCTGCGTCGCAAGCTCTGAGGCGCTCTCAGCGCCCCCGCTCGCGCCGCCAGGCCTCGAAGGCCAGGCGGTTGGCCTCGTCCGTGGGCGGATACAGGCCCAAGATGGACTGACCGGCCTTGACGCGCTCGGTGACGAAGTCCTCGAAGGCGGTCATCTCGTGGGCCTCGGCGGCCACTTCGTCGGCCAGGTGGGCCGGGAGGACCACCACCCCTTCGGCATCGCCCACCACCACATCGCCCGGCCACACGGCCACGTCGCCGCAGCCGATGGGCACGTTGATGTCCAGCGCCTGATGCAGCGTGAGGTTGGTGGGGGCGCTGGGCCGGTGGTGGTAGGCGGGGAAGGGCATCCGCGCGATCTCCGGGCTGTCCCGGAAACCCCCGTCGGTCACCACGCCGGCCACGCCGCGCGTCATCAGCCGCGTGACCAGGATGCCGCCGGCCGACGCTGCGCGGGCGTCCTTGCGGCTGTCGATCACGAACACTGCGCCGGGCGGGCACTCCTCCACGGCCTTGCGCTGCGGGTGGGCCCGGTCCTGGAACACCGAGATCGGGTTCAGGTCTTCACGCGCCGGGATGTAGCGCAGCGTGAAGGCCTCGCCCACCATGTTGGGCAGGTGGGGGTTCAGCGGCCGCACGTCCTGGATGAACTGGTTGCGCAGGCCGCGCTTGAACAGGGCGGTGCACAAGGTGGCGGTGCTCACGCCCATGAGCGTGGAGCGGGTGGCGGGTTTCAGAGCCATGCGAGGGTACTTGGGTCAGGCAGGTGGCGTGCCGCTCCGGCCTGGCCAGATGCGGCCCAGGTGCTGCGGTGTTCAGTCAGCGCTGAGGTTGTTTTCGGTGATGATGCGCGCGTACTTGCGCCGGTCTGCGGCGATCAGCGCGATGAAGTCGGCCTGCGAGCCGCCCTTGGCCACTGCGCCCTGTGCCAGCAGTTGTTGCTGGACGTCGGGCAGGGCCAGCACCTGCTGCAGATCCTTGTTGACCTTGGTGATGATGTCCGCGGGCGTCCCGGCGGGCGCCAGCAGTCCCAGCCAACTGCCGGACTCGGCGCCCGTGATGCCGGACTCCTCCAGCGTGGGCACGTTGGGCAAGGCGGACACACGCTCGCGGCTGGTGATCGCCAGGGCCTTGAGCTTGCCGGCCTTGATGTGCCCGGAAGTCTCCAGCACCGATGCAAAGAGCATGTGCACATTGCCGGAGATCAGGTCGGTCATGGCTGCGCCGCCGCCCTTGTAGGGCACGTGCAGGATCTTGGTCCCGGTGGCGATCTTGAAGGTCTCCGCCGACAGATGGGGCGATCCACCGATGCCCGAGCTGGCATAGGTCAGCTTGTCGGGCTGCGCCTTAGCCAGCGCCACCAGTTCGCGCGCGTTGCTGGCCGGCAGTGACACCGTGGCCGCGAGCACGAAGCGCAGTTCCGCGAACAGGCCGATGGGTGTGAAAGCCGTGTCAGGGTTGTAGCTGAGCTTCTTGTACAGCGTGGGGTTGATGGACTGCGTGCCCACGTTGCCGGTGAGCAGGGTGTAGCCGTCGGGTCGGGCGCGCGACACCAGATCCAGCCCGAGGTTGCCGCCAGCACCACCCCGGTTGTCGACGACCACGGACTGCCCCCACATCTGGGACAGCTTCTGCGCCACGATTCGGGTGCCGATGTCAGTACCCCCGCCGGGAGCAAAGGGCACCACGATGGTCACGGGTTTGGTGGGCCAGGCCGCCGGTGCCTGGGCATAGACGCTGCTGGTCGCCGTGACCGCGAGCGCAGCGGCAGCCCACAGCACCCTGCGGCGGGAGGCGAGCCGAGTCGGGCTGGCTTCGGACGATAGACGTGCCTCGGCTGCGCAGGCAGCGGGAACTCTGGACATGTGCGTTCTCCTCCTAAGCAATTGCAGGGGGCTCGCCAAGCTGACGGCAGGTGGTCGTTGTTCAGGCTTCGATCAGAAGATGTCCGGTTCGGGCACCGGGGCGCCGAAACCAGCTTCCAGGAAATCGAAGTCGCAGCCCTGATCGGCCTGCAGTATGTGGCGGCCGAACATCCAGCCGTAGCCGCGTTCGTGGCGCGGGGGCGGGGCCACCCAGGCGGCTCGGCGGCGCTGCAGTTCGGCGTCGTCCACCTCCAGCTGGATGCGCCGCGCGGGCACGTCCACGGTGATGCGGTCGCCCGTGCGCACCAGTGCCAGCGGGCCACCCACGGCCGCCTCGGGCGCACAGTGCAACAGGCAGCCGCCATAGCTGGTGCCGCTCATGCGGGCATCCGACAGGCGCAGCATGTCCTTGACACCCTGCTTGAGCAGCTTGGTGGGGATGGGCAGCATCCCCCACTCCGGCATGCCGGCGCCCTTGGGGCCGGCATTGCGCAGCACCAGCACGTCATCGGCCGTGACGTCGAGGTCCGGGTCTTCCACTGCCTTCTTCAGCGACGGGTAGTCGTCAAACACCAGGGCCCGCCCGGTATGCTGCAGCAGATGAGGCGCGCAGGCGCTGGGCTTGATGATCACGCCGTCGGGCGCCAGGTTGCCACGCAGCACGGCCAGCGCGCCCTCGGCGTAGATGGGGCGGTCCAGCGGGCGGATCACGTCGT
>JBIKMY010000001.1:0-27893 GCA_044358945.1 Rubrivivax sp. | reverse complement strand
TCGGCGCCAACAACGGGTCCTTTGGAGAAGGGCTGAGTCGATGAAATATGCACCAAAATAGAGCATTTCAAAAAATTTGAACCCCATTTTTCCGCGAATTTTGTAGCAGATTTTTTTGATCGATAAAAGTACTTTTAAATCAATAACTTAAGACGATCTAGCGGCTTGCAAATCCGTCTAGCCCGGTTCGACTCCGGGCCGCGCCTCCAACACCCTTCGACCGCAACCCGCACCCTCAGGGTATGCGGCCTCCTGGGGCTTTCAGCCCGTTGCCGATGTGCGCCGGCGATCAATAATCCCAGCTCGCCCGGGTGGCGAAATCGGTAGACGCAGCGGACTTAAAATCCGCCACGCCTTCATCGGCGTGTACGGGTTCGATTCCCGTCCCGGGCACCATGCCGTCCAGCCGAGTCGGCTCTAGAATAGACGGTTAACGTTTACGTCAGTTCCCGAGGAGCAAGCCGACATGAAGGTGCTGGTCCCCGTCAAGCGGGTGGTGGATTACAACGTCAAGGTCCGCGTCAAGAGCGACGGATCAGGCGTGGACATCGCAAACGTCAAGATGAGCATGAATCCTTTTGACGAGATTGCCGTCGAGGAAGCTGTCCGGCTCAAGGAAAAAGGCGTCGTCAGCGAAGTGATCGCAGTGTCCTGCGGGGTAACCCAATGTCAGGAGACGCTGCGCACCGCCATGGCCATTGGGGCCGATCGCGCCATCCTGGTGGAATGCGCTGATGAACTTCAGCCCCTCGCGGTGGCCAAGCTGCTCAAGGCCCTGGCAGACAAGGAGCAACCTGGTCTGATCATCCTGGGCAAGCAGGCCATTGACGATGATTGCAACCAGACGGGACAGATGCTTGCAGCGCTGGCCGGTCTGCCCCAGGCAACGTTTGCAAGCAGGGTGGAAATCGTGGACGGCAAGGCCCGCGTGACCCGCGAGGTCGACGGCGGCCTGGAGACGGTCTCCCTGACCATGCCCGCCGTGGTGACAACCGACCTGCGGCTCAACGAGCCGCGCTACGTCACCCTGCCCAACATCATGAAGGCCAAGAAGAAGCCGCTGGAGGTGTTCAAGCCCGCGGATCTCGGCGTTGACGTGACGCCTCGCATCAAGACCCTGAGGGTTGCCGAGCCGCCCAAGCGTGGCGCTGGCGTGAAGGTGCCCGATGTGGCCGCACTCGTGGACAAACTCAAGAATGAGGCAAAGGTGGTTTGATGACAGCCCTCGTCATTGCTGAACACGACAACGCTTCCATCAAGGCGGCGACGCTTCACGCCGTGACTGCGGCCGCGCAGTGTGGTGGTGATGTGCACGTATTGGTCGCAGGCGCCGGCTCGGGCGCTGCTGCTCAAGCAGCCGCCGCCATTGCAGGCGTTGCCAAGGTGCTGCACGCCGACAGCCCTGCGCTTGCGCATGGGCTTGCCGAGAATTTGGCCTCGCAGGTGCTCGCGCTGGCATCCGGTTACAGCCACATCCTGTTCCCGGCCACTGCCAGCGGCAAGAACACGGCGCCGCGGGTGGCAGCTCTGCTGGACGTGGCGCAGGTGAGTGACGCCACGAAGGTTATCTCCCCGGACACCTTCGAGCGCCCGATTTATGCAGGTAACGCGATCGCCACGGTGCAAAGCACCGACGCTGTCAAGGTCATCACGGTCCGGACGACCGGTTTTGACGCTGCGCCTTCGACGGGGGGTGCGGCTGCGGTGGAGGCAGTGGCGCCGGTGGCCGATACCGGCAGTTCCGTGTTCATCGGCTCAGAGATCGCCAAGCTGGATCGTCCCGAACTCACCTCGGCCAAGATCATCGTTTCCGGTGGGCGAGCGCTGGGCAGCAGTGACAAGTTCACTGAGGTGCTGACGCCGCTGGCCGACAAGCTCGGTGCCGCCTTGGGCGCCAGTCGTGCTGCGGTGGATGCGGGATATGCGCCCAACGATTGGCAGGTGGGTCAGACGGGCAAGATCGTCGCTCCCCAGTTGTACGTGGCCTGCGGCATCAGCGGAGCCATCCAACACCTGGCCGGCATGAAGGACTCCAAGGTGATCGTGGCCATCAACAAGGACCCCGAAGCGCCGATCTTCAGCGTGGCGGACTATGGCCTGGAGGCCGACCTGTTTGCTGCGGTACCGGAACTCGTGACCAGCCTTTGATTCATTGAAACCATGCAAGGGCGCCCGATGGGCGCCCTTGTTCCATCCGGAGTTTGATCATGACGTATCGCGCACCCCTGAAGGACATGCTCTTCGTGATGAAGGAGTTGGCCGGTCTGGAGGCAGTGGCTCAATTGCCGGGCTACGAAGACGCCGGAATCGACACCGCTGCAGCGGTGTTGGAGGAGTGCGCGCGCTTCAATGAAGAGGTGGTTGCACCCTTGAACTGGGAGGGTGACCGGAATCCTTCGTCCTTTCATGATGGCGAAGTTCGGACCACGCCAGGTTTCAAGCAGGCCTTCCGTCAGTTCGCGGCCGGTGGCTGGCAAGGCCTGTCGCACCCGGAAGCGTTTGGCGGGCAGGGTCTGCCCAAGCTGATCCATGCAGCCTGTGGCGAGATGGTGCAAAGCGCCAACATGAGCTTCGCGTTGTGCCCTCTGCTGACCGATGGTGCCATTGAAGCCTTGCTGACCGCGGGCAGCCCGGAGCAACAGCAAGCCTACATCCCGCCCATGATCGAGGGCCGCTGGACGGGCACGATGAACCTGACCGAGCCGCAGGCCGGAAGCGACCTCTCGCTCGTCCGCACCCGCGCCGAGCCGCAGCCTGACGGCTCCTACAAGCTGTTCGGTACCAAGATCTACATCACCTACGGTGAGCACGACATGGCGGACAACATCGTCCATCTGGTTCTTGCCCGAGTAGCCGGCGCGCCGGAGGGCGTCAAGGGCATCTCGCTGTTCATCTGCCCCAAGGTGTTGGCCGACGGCACGCGCAACGACGTGCGGTGCGTCAGCATCGAGCACAAGTTGGGTATCAAGGCCAGCCCCACGGCGGTGCTGCAGTACGGTGACGCGGGCGGTGCCGTGGGCTATCTCATCGGCCAGGAGAACCGCGGCCTCGAGTACATGTTCGTGATGATGAATGCGGCCCGGTTCGGCGTGGGCGTGCAAGGCATCGCGCTGGCCGAGCGGGCGTACCAGAAAGCCGTGCAGTACGCCCGTGACCGTGTGCAGAGCCGGCCGGTGGACGGCTCGATGCCTGCAGCATCGCCCATCATTCACCACCCGGACATCCGTCGCATGCTCATGACCATGCGAGCGCACACCGAGGGATGCCGCGCCATGGCGCTGGCGGCGGCCGCGGCCTTTGATGCGGCCCATGCCCATCCGGATGCCGCTGTGCGTAAAGACAACCAGGCCTTCTACGAGTTCCTCGTGCCGCTGGTCAAGGGTTTGTCTACCGAGATGAGTCTGGATGTGGCCAGTCTGGGCGTGCAGGTGCACGGCGGGATGGGCTTCATTGAGGAGACAGGCGCGGCCCAGTATCTTCGTGATGCCAAGATCCTGACCATCTATGAAGGCACCACCGCCATCCAGGCCAATGACCTGGTCGGCCGCAAGACGGCCCGTGATGGCGGCACGATGGCCCGTGCCATGGCCGAGCGGGTGGCCGCTACCGAAGCGCTGCTGCTGAGCCGCAACAGTGACGCCGGCAAGCGAATGGCCCAGCGCTTGGCGGCGGCCCGGCAGGCGTTCCTGGATGTAGTGGGTTTCGTCGCGGAACGCTGCAAGGCCGATCCGAATGCGGCCTTCGCAGGCAGCGTGCCCTACCTGATGTTGACGGGTACCCTGGTTTGCGGCTGGCAGATGGCCCGCGCGCTCGTGGCGGCAGAGGACCGCCTGGCAGCGGGTGAGGACCCCGCGTTCATGCAGGCCAAGATCACCACCTGCCGGTTCTACGCAGATCACTTGCTGCCTCGCACCTTGTCCTGGCGCGACAGCATCGTGGACGGTGCCGCCGGGGTGACGGACATGGCACTGGAGGCCTTCTGACTTGAGGGTTCTTCTGGCCTGACTGCGCACCGGCGAGACTCTTCGGCGGCGTCGACAAGAAGTTGGGGTCTCGTTCAGAGACCCCGTACCTGATAGAACGCTCCCAGCCGGCCTGCCAGTACAGCTAGCGCCGAGCTCAGCGGATGGACGTGAAGCGTGCCTCCGGACGATCGTCGGAGCGATGGATGGTCGTCACGCCCGTCTTCATGGCCCAGGGGCGCATCTGGTGGTGCAGCGGGATGGTTAGCACTTCATCCTTGGTGCGCACCAGAGCTTCACGGATCATGTTGTTTCGCTTCGTTGTGTCCGTCTCGGTCTTCATCGCATCGACCAGGCGGTCCACGGTGGGGTCGCTGATCTTGCTGAAATTGAAGTTGCCATCGGCACCGGTGGTGCGGGTACGGATCAAGGACTGCAGGGAGTATTGCGCGTCGTAGGTGGCAACGCCCCAACCCAACAGGTAGATCGACGAGTCGAAGTTTTGCACCTTCTGGATGAAGGTGGCCATTGATTCGGCATTCAGATTGACCTTCACTCCAATCTTGGCCCACATTGAAGCTATCGCTTGGCAGATCTTCTCGTCGTTTACGTAACGGTTGTTTGGGCAGTTCAGCCTGACTTCGAAACCATTGGGATAGCCGGCGGCTGCAAGAAGTTTCTGGGCGGCTGCGACATCAGTCTTGACGGGTACGTCGAGCTCCTTCGTGTGGCCGTTTACACCGGGTGCGACCATGATGCCTGCTGGAATCGACAGCCCGCGCATGATGTTGCGCTTGATGGCCTCGCGGTCAATAGCCATGGACAGCGCCTGCCGAACTCTCTTGTCAGCGAAGGGGTTCTTGCCCTTGATGCTGCTGTGCTTGAGTTCCGGGCTGCCCATATCGGGAGCCAGGTAAATCGTCCGCACTTCCGGGCCGTCCACAACCTTCAGCTTCTTATCCGCACGAAGCCGTGCTACGTCTTGGGTGGGCAGGTCCGTTAAGAGATCCACATCGCCTGACAGCAACGCTGCCACCCGTGTGGCGTCCGATTTGATAGGTGTGTACACGACTTGGCTGACGTTACCTGTTCGCTTGTCCCACCATCCATCATGGCGGGCCATCATGACTCGCTGTTCCGGAGTCCAACTCAATATGCGATAGGCCCCAGTGCCATTGACGTTTCGCGAAGCGTGGTTTTCCTCGTTTGCCTTGTAGTCCTGTACCTTTGCGGTGTTGTTCTTCTCCGACCAAGTCTTGCTCATGATGCGGAAGTCGATGATGTTGCGCAGCAGCAGCGGGTTGGCAGCCGACATGATCAAGTCGACGGTGTGATCGTCGATCTTCTTGATCTCGTTGATGCCTGTGACGTAGATGCCCATCGTGCCCTGGGGCTGTCGGATGCGCCCGAAGGAGAAGATCACGTCATCGGCGGTGAAGGGTGTCCCGTCATGGAACTTGACCCCTTTGCGGAGTTCGAACCGTACTTGTGTGGGTGAAAGGTAGGTCCACTTCGTGGCCAATGCCGGTTCCACCTGGTACTTGTCGTTGTACCGGGTCAGGCCTTCGTAGGCGTGCATCAGGATGGCGTTGGTGGTGGCGTGGTTCTGAGAGTGGGGGTCCAGGGTCAGGATGTCGTTCTGGGCGGCCCAACGCAGGGTCTGGGCCTGGGCTGGGGCGGCCAGGGCAGCGGCCACAGAGGTGGCCAGCAGCAGCATCTTGAACTTCTTCATACAGCAACTCCGAGAGCAATTGACGAAGCACGCATGCTAGTGGTTGCGGGGCCGTTGAGAAGGCGGGAAACCCGGATCTGTACGGGGTTCCTGCATCAGGAGCCTACATTCAGCCGCTCCAGTGGGGCGTCACAGCCCACACCCGCCGCGATCCAGCGCCGGGCCAGTGCCCGAACCCATGGTTCGGGCAGCCAGCTGACAAATCGCCCTGGACTGGCCAGGAGGCCACAGCGATAGGCGCGGGCCTCGTCTGACCACACCAGCACGCCGCAGGGCCCTTTGCTGGTGCGGGTCACCACCATGCCCACGGGGCAAGGCTCGGCCAGGCAGCACAGCCCACAACCGTTGCAGGGTTTCCCCACACCCGGAGGATGGGGCGCCAGCGGATGGATTTGCACCACGCGGTGCAGGCTTGTGGAAGGGGGTTCTGACATCGCCAGACGGTGCAGGTTGTGTGCATCTTGTCAGCAAACTGAGGGGTGAAAGGATTCAAATCGGATCGCTTGATATGAGAAAAACCAGGCTGGGCCGGTGCTAGAGTGTCAGGCTGGAAAGAAGACAGGTCCTTCCCGTCCCCTTGCTGAACGAGACGACAGCAAGGCGGGTCGCGATCCGCCAACCGGTGAAGCCGGGGCCGCGGAAGGTTTTTGAACCCATCAGAGTGCTGGTTACTGGCACGAAAGGTGAGCGAATGATGATGCAACAGCACAGGTCCAACTCGTACCTGTTCGGCGGTAACGCGCCCTACGTGGAAGAGTTGTACGAGGCCTACCTGGACAATCCCGGCAGTGTCCCGGACAACTGGCGGTCCTATTTCGACAACTTGCAACACGTGCCGGCTGTCGATGGCACGGACACGCGGGACGTGGCGCATGCCCCCGTCATCGAGTCCTTTGCGCTTCGAGCCAAGTCGAACGCCTTCGCGCTGAAGGCCAGCAGCGCAGATCTGGCAGTCTCGCAGAAGCAGGTTCACGTCCAGAGCCTGATCGCGGCCTATCGCTTCCTCGGGTCCCGCTGGGCGGACCTGGATCCTCTCAAGCGTACCGAGCGTCCGAAGATTCCCGAACTCGAGCCTTCGTTCTACGGCTTGAGCGAATCCGACATGGACATCACGTTCTCGGCGGCGAACACCTACTTCAGCAAAGCCGAGCAGATGAGTCTGCGGGAGATCCTGCAGGCTCTGCGTGACACCTACTGCGGCACGCTGGGTGCGGAGTTCATGCACATCACCGAGCCGACGGAAAAGCGCTGGTGGCAAGAACGCCTGGAGAGCAGCCGCAGCAAGCCCGTACTGACTGCTGACCAGAAGAGGCACGTGCTCGACCGCCTGACGGCTGCCGAAGGCCTGGAGCGCTATTTGCACACCAAGTACGTGGGGCAGAAGCGTTTCTCTCTGGAAGGTAGCGAAAGTTTCATTGCCGCCATGGACGAGTTGATCCAGCAGGCCGGCGCCAAGGGCGTGCAGGAGATCGTGATCGGCATGGCCCACCGCGGGCGCCTGAATGTGCTGGTCAACACCCTGGGCAAGATGCCCAAGGACCTGTTTGCAGAGTTTGACCACACGGCGCCAGAAGACCTTCCTGCTGGCGACGTCAAGTACCACCAGGGCTTCAGCTCTGACGTGACCACGACTGGCGGCCCGGTGCACCTGAGCCTGGCCTTTAACCCCTCTCACCTCGAGATCGTCAACCCTGTGGTGGAGGGCTCCGTGCGCGCCCGCATGGACCGGCGTGGTGACCACCGGGGTGACCAGGTGTTGCCTGTCTTGGTGCATGGCGATGCGGCCTTTGCAGGTCAGGGTGTCAACCAGGAGACCCTGGCGCTGGCCCAGACCCGTGGCTACACCACCGGCGGCACGGTGCACCTGATCATCAACAACCAGATCGGCTTCACCACTTCAGACCCGAGAGACCTGCGCTCCACTCTGTACTGCACCGACATCGTCAAGGGCGTGGAGGCCCCCGTGCTGCACGTCAACGGTGACGACCCGGAGGCCGTGGTGCTGGCTGTGCGCTGGGCGCTGGAATACCGCATGGAGTTCCGCAAGGACGTGGTGCTGGACATCATCTGCTTCCGCAAGCTGGGCCACAACGAACAGGACACGCCGTCGCTGACCCAGCCCTTGATGTACAAGAAGATTGCCCAGCATCCCGGTACGCGCAAACTGTATGCGGACAAGCTGTCAGCCCAAGGTCTGGGCGCCAGCTTGGGTGAGGACATGGTCAAGGCCTATCGCTCCGCCCTGGACGAAGGCCGGCACACCGCGGACCCGGTGCTGACCAACTACAAGAGCAAGTACGCAGTCGACTGGTTGCCCTACCTGGGCAAGAAGTGGACCGATGCGGCTGACACGGCCATCCCGCTGGCCGAATGGAGGCGCCTGGCCGAGCGCATCACCACCATCCCCGAGACGGTGAACATGCACCCGCTGGTCAAGAAGGTGTATGACGACCGCGCAGCCATGGGGCGCGGGGAACTGCGCGTGGACTGGGGCATGGGCGAGCACATGGCCTTCGCCTCGCTGGTGGCCAGTGGCTACCCCATCCGCCTGTCAGGCGAAGACTGCGGCCGTGGCACCTTCACCCACCGTCACGCCGTCATCCATGACCAGAAGCGTGAGCGCTGGGACGAGGGTACCTACGTGCCCTTGCAAAACGTGGCCGAGAAGCAGGCGCCCTTCATGGTCATCGACTCCATCCTGTCCGAGGAGGCGGTGCTCGCCTTCGAGTATGGGTATGCGGGGTCTGACCCGAACACGCTGGTGATCTGGGAAGCCCAGTTCGGCGACTTCGCCAACGGCGCCCAGGTGGTGATCGACCAGTTCATCGCTTCGGGCGAGGTGAAGTGGGGCCGCCAGAACGGCTTGACGCTGATGCTGCCGCACGGCTATGAAGGCCAGGGCCCGGAGCACAGCTCCGCCCGACTGGAGCGCTTTATGCAGCTGGCGGCCGACACCAATATGCAGATCGTGCAGCCCACCACGGCCGCGCAGATCTTCCATGTCCTGCGCCGGCAGATGGTGCGCAATCTGCGCAAGCCATTGGTGTTGTTCACGCCCAAGTCGCTGCTGCGCAACAAGGACGCCACCTCCACGCTCAACGAGTTCACCAAGGGTGGTTTCCAGACCGTCATCGGCGAGCTCAACGCCGACGTGCTGGCTGCGGTGGCCAAGGTCAAGCGTGTCATCGCCTGCTCTGGCAAGGTGTACTACGACCTGGTCAAGAAGCGTGAGGAGAAGAGCCTGAACGACGTCGCCATCGTGCGTGTCGAGCAGCTCTATCCCTTCCCGCACAAGGCCCTGGCGACCGAGATCAAGAAGTTCCCGAACGCCACGGAAGTCGTGTGGTGCCAGGACGAGCCGCAGAACCAGGGCGCCTGGTTCTTCGTGCAGCACAACATCCACGAGAACATGCTGGATGGCCAGCGCCTGGGCTATGCCGGTCGCGCTGCCTCGGCCTCGCCAGCAGTGGGTTACGCCCACCTGCACCAGGATCAGCAGAAAGCCCTCATCGACGCGGCCTTCGGCAAGCTCAAGGGCTTCACGCTGACCAAGTAAGCCATCCGCCTATCTGTAACGAATACACATTCAAGACCATCATGGCTATCGTAGAAGTCAAAGTTCCGCAGCTGTCCGAGTCCGTGGCGGAGGCCACCCTGCTGCAGTGGAAGAAGAAGCCCGGCGAGGCCGTCGCCGCCGATGAAATCCTGATCGAGATCGAGACCGACAAAGTGGTGCTGGAAGTGCCGGCCCCGGCCGCCGGCGTGCTGGCCGAACTGATGGTGGCTGACGGCGGCACCGTCGTCAGCGATCAGCTGATCGCTCGCATCGATACCGAAGCCACGGTGGGTGCACCAGCCGCTGCTCCTGTGGCCGCTCCCGCTGCGGCGCCGGCTGCAGCCGCCCCCGCGGTGGACAAGTCGGGCGTGGCCATGCCCGCCGCGGCCAAGCTCATGGCTGACAACGCCCTGGCTGCGGGTTCTGTGGCGGGCACGGGCAAGGACGGTCGCGTGACCAAGGGCGATGTGCTGGCTGCTGTGGCCGCCCCGAAGGCTGCGGCGCCAGTGGCCGTGGCAGCGCCTCCCGCGGTGGCCAAGCCTCTGCCCGCCGTGGCAGCTCCTGTGCCTCAGCGTCTGGGTGACCGCCCGGAGCAGCGCGTGCCCATGAGCCGCCTGCGCGCCCGCATCGCTGAACGTCTTGTCCATTCGCAAAGCACCAACGCCATCCTGACCACCTTCAACGAAGTGAACATGGCGCCGGTCATGGACATGCGCAAGAAGTTCCAGGACAAGTTTGAGAAAGAGCACGGCATCAAGCTGGGCTTCATGAGCTTCTTCGTCAAGGCTGCTGTGGCAGCGCTGAAGAAGTACCCCGTGCTGAATGCTTCGGTGGACGGCAACGACATCGTCTACCACGGCTACTTCGACATCGGCATTGCCGTGGGCTCGCCCCGTGGCCTGGTGGTGCCTATCCTGCGCAACGCCGACCAGATGACCTTTGCGGAGATCGAGAAGAAGATTGCCGAGTACGGGCAGAAGGCGCGCGACGGCAAGCTGGGCATAGAAGAGCTGTCGGGCGGCACCTTCTCCATCTCCAACGGCGGCACCTTCGGCTCGATGTTGTCCACCCCCATCATCAACCCGCCGCAGTCGGCCATCCTGGGCGTGCACGCCACCAAGGACCGTGCTGTGGTCGAGAACGGGCAAGTGGTGGTGCGCCCCATCAACTACCTGGCCATGAGCTACGACCACCGCATCATCGACGGGCGCGAGGCTGTGCTGGGCCTGGTGACGATGAAGGAAGCGCTGGAAGACCCGGCGCGCCTGCTGTTCGACATCTGAGGGTCCCACCATGTCTCAATCCTTTGATGTCATCGTCATCGGCGGTGGCCCGGGTGGCTACATCGCCGCCATCCGGGCGGCGCAGTTAGGCCTCAAGGTCGCCTGTATCGACGAGTGGAAGAACGCCGCCGGTGGCCCGGCCCCGGGCGGCACTTGCACGAACGTCGGCTGCATCCCGTCCAAGGCCTTGTTGCAGTCTTCCGAGCACTTCGAGCACGCGCTGCATCACTTCGCCGACCACGGCATCTCCACCGGCCCGGTGACGATGGATGTGGCCAAGATGGTGGCCCGCAAGGACACCGTGGTGAAGCAGAACAACGACGGCATCCTCTACCTGTTCAAGAAGAACAAGGTGAGCTTCTTCCATGGCCGGGGCAGCTTTGCCGGTGCCGCCGACGGTGCGCACCAGATCAAGGTGACGGGTGCACAGGACGCCGAGCTGTCCGCCAAGCAGGTGGTGGTGGCCACGGGGTCGAGCGCACGGCAGTTGGCGGCGGCGCCCTTTGACGAGGTCAACATCCTGTCCAACGACGGCGCCCTGCGCCTGGGCGCCACGCCCAAGAAGCTGGGTGTCATTGGTTCGGGCGTGATCGGCCTGGAGATGGGCTCGGTCTGGCGGCGTCTGGGTGCCGAAGTCACCGTGCTGGAAGCCATGCCCACCTTCCTGGCTGCGGCCGACGAGTCGGTGGCCAAGGAAGCGTTGAAGATCTTCACCAAGCAGGGGCTGAAGATCGAGCTGGGTGTCAAGATCGGCGAGATCACCAACGGCAAGAAGGCGGTGTCGGTGGCTTACACCAACGCCAAAGGCGAGGCCGTCAAGCTGGACGTGGACAAGCTGATCGTCTCCATCGGCCGGGTGCCCAACACGCAGGGCTTGAATGCGGAAGCGGTCGGCCTGAAGCTCGATGATCGCGGCGCCATCGTCGTGGATGACGAGTGCCGCACCAACCTGCCCGGCGTCTGGGCGGTGGGTGACGTGGTGCGCGGCCCCATGCTGGCGCACAAGGCCGAGGAAGAAGGCGTGGCGGTGGCCGAGCGCATCGCCGGCCAACACGGGCACGTGGACTTCGGCATCATTCCCTGGGTGATCTACACCAGCCCGGAGATCGCCTGGGTGGGCCGCATAGAGCAGCAGCTCAAGGCCGACGGTGTGGCCTACAAGGCCGGGCAGTTCCCCTTCCTGGCCAACGGCCGTGCGCGGGCCCTGGGTGACACCACCGGCTTCGTCAAGATCCTGGCCGATGCCAAGACCGACGAAGTGCTGGGCGTGCACATCATCGGACCGATGGCCTCTGAATTGATCGCCGAGGCCGTGATGGCCATGGCCTTCAAGGCCTCCGCCGAGGACATCGCGCGGATCTGTCATGCTCATCCATCGCTGTCGGAGTCGACCAAGGAAGCGGCCCTGGCGGTTGACAAGCGCACGCTGAACTTCTGAGGAGACGGTGTCCTACGGCCGACCACGGGCGCCATGCCGGGTCGGCCGTTGGCGTTCAGAGGTTCCGCATGTTGCCATTCCTGGGAAATCACATGGGTGTTCGTGAGTTGTACCAGCAGACGCTGCGCGAAAGGGGATTCACGGCCGACCCGGCGCAACTGGCGGCGGTGGATGCGCTGGAGCGCTGTGAAACCGAGTGGGAAACCTATCTGTCACGGCGTCGGAACGCGGTGACGCGCCTGCTGATCAAGCCGCCGATCCCTCGTGGCGTTTACATGTACGGCGGGGTGGGGCGCGGCAAGAGCTTCCTGATGGACGGCTTCTTTCAGTCCGTTCCCCTCAAGCGCAAGACCCGGCTGCACTTCCACGAGTTCATGCGTGAGGTGCACCGTGAGTTGCAGGACCTCAAGGGCACGGTCAACCCGCTGGATGAACTGGGCCGCCGCATCGCCCGCAGGTTCCGCCTCATCTGCTTCGATGAGTTTCACGTCGCAGACGTGACCGACGCGATGATCCTCCACCGCTTGCTGGAGGCGCTGTTCGCCAACCGCGTGAGTGTCGTCACGACCTCGAATTTCCATCCGGACGCCCTGTACCCGAACGGGCTGCATCGGGACCGCATCCTGCCAGCCATCGAATTGCTGAAGAAACACCTGCAGGTGGTGAGCGTCGATGCGGGTGTGGACTACCGCCAGCGATCTCTCAAGCGCGTGCAGGTCTATCACTGCCCCCTCGGTGGGCAGGCCGATGAGGCCATGAATGCCGCTTTCGAGACCATGGCCGAGGCCCGTGATGAACCGGCCAACCTGAACATCGAGCACCGGGAGATTCCGGTAAGGCGCCGGGCAGGCGGCGTGGTCTGGTTTGACTTCTCCAGCCTGTGCGGCGGACCCAGGTCGCATAACGACTACCTCGAGATCGCTTCGCGCTTTCACACGGTGTTGTTGTCGGACGTGCCCAGGATGCCGCCGCGGATGTCCAGCGAGGCGCGACGCTTCACCTGGCTGGTGGACGTGTTGTACGACCGGCGGGTCAAGCTCGTCATGTCTGCGGCGGATGAGCCTGAGAACTTGTACCTCGAGGGTCCGCTTTCGCACGAGTTTCCCCGCACTGCGTCGCGGTTGCGCGAAATGCAGACAGCCGAGTTCCTCGCACTGGCCCGTCGCGATGTCGATACCCGGCTGACCTGATCGGCGGCAGCCTTGTTCACACCCTCTCAACGCGCCTCCAGGGCCGACGCGAGCGCCGCGTGATCCCCGGCGATGACGCCCAAAGTCTTGCCCGGGATGCCGAGCCAGGGCCCGTGGCCTTGCTCGAGGCCGTCGAGGCGGCGTTCTCGGCGACGGGACCGCTCAGCTTGGCGGATCCTCGCTTTGCAGTGAGAACTTCCCAGCTGGAGATGGCGCGCGCGGTCGCCCAGGCGGTGGAGGATTTGGAAACCCTGGTGGTGGAGGCCGGCACGGGCGTGGGCAAGACCTTCGCTTACCTGGTGCCCGTGCTCCTTTCCGGCCGCAGGGCGATGGTCAGTACTGCAACCAAGAGCCTGCAAGACCAGCTGTTCCTGCGAGATCTGCCCCGCCTGCGTTCCGTGCTGCAGATGCCGGTTCGGCTGGCACTGCTCAAGGGTCGCGCAAGCTATCTCTGTTTGCACCGCCTGGGACATGCCCGTCAAGCAGCCGACGGACGTGATCGCTGGGTGGCCCGAGCGTTGTCCCGCGTGGAGACCTGGGCTTTGCATACCCGCACCGGCGATGTCGCCGAGGTGCAGGGGCTTGACGAGCGGTCTGCCGTGCTGCCTCTCGTGACATCCACACGGGAAAACTGCCTGGGCAGCGACTGTCCCCAGTGGTCGGCGTGCCACGTGGTGCGGGCGCGTCGTGAGGCGATGGCCGCTGACATCGTGGTGGTCAACCACCATCTCTTCTTTGCCGATATCGCGCTTCGCGAGACCGAGGTGGCCGAACTGCTGCCGACGGTCGATGTGGCTGTCTTCGACGAGGCTCACCAGTTGATGGAGGTCGGCCTGCAGTTCTTGGGTACAGGCCTGGGCAGCGGGCAGATCATCGATCTCGCGCGCGACCTGCTCGCCGCGGGTTTGCGGCACGCCAGCGGATTGCGTGCCTGGCAGGAGATCGCCAGCGGACTTGAATCGAGCGTGCGAGATCTGCGTCAGGTGGCCGCGGGTGGCCGCGGCGATATCCGGGCAGCACTGAAACTGGACTGGGCGTCCCCAGCATCCCATCCCGGATGGCCTGAGGCCTTGAGAGCGGTGCAAGATCGTCTTGAGCAGGCCCACGAAGCAGCCGTGGCGGTGGAAGGCACGGCATCGGACTGGAAGCGGTTGGTGCAGCGCTGCGCCGAGCTCACCGAGAGGGCGCAGCAGTTCTCCGAACCAGCCGACGCGTCCCGCGTGCGGTGGGTCGATCTCTCACCCCACGGCGTACGTCTGGCGGAGTCGCCCCTGGACATTCGGGAAGCGCTTACCGCCCAGAGAAGGTCTGCGCGTCGATCCTGGATCTTCACCTCCGCCACGCTGGGCAGCGATGAACGACTGTCCTGGTTCACGGCGGGCACAGGCCTTGAGGATGCGCGCATCCTGCAGGCGGGCAGTCCGTTTGACTACCCCCGCCAGGCCCGGCTCTGGGTGCCCCAGGACATGCCCTTGCCGCAGGATGGCGGCCACTCGAGCGCCGTGGGCCGTCTGGCTGCCCGGTGCGCGGCGGTCCTGTCGGGTCGAACCTTTGTGTTGACCACGACCTTGAAGGCGCTGGCCTTGGTGGCGCAGGCCATCCGCACCGCGTCTCAGGCGCTCCCTCATCCGCTGGAGGTGCTGGTGCAGGGAGAAGAGCCCCGCCGATCATTGCTGCAGCGTTTCGGCGACGGTGCAGGCAAATTGTTGGTGGGTTCGCAGAGCTTCTGGGAGGGTATTGACGTGCCGGGGGATGCCCTGCAGTGCGTGTTGATCGACAAGCTGCCGTTTCCGCCTCCGAACGATCCGCTCGTCAAGGCTCGAAGCCAAGCGATCGAACTGCGCGGAGGGAGTGCCTTCGAGGACTACTTCCTCGCGGAAGCCGCCGTGTCGCTGAAGCAGGGGGCGGGTCGACTCATCCGCATCGAGCAGGACCGCGGGCTCCTGGTGGTCTGCGACCCCAGGATGGGCCGGATGGGCTACGGCAAGACCCTGTTCAAGGCCCTGCCTCCCATGACGCGCCTGGACACCGAGGCACAGGCGCTGGCGTGGCTCGAAGAAGTCGCCGCTGCGAACCCTGAAAGCTGAGCGCCAGCCTGCACACTCCCATGCACCTGCATCACCAGAAGCGCCACCAATCCTTCGTGTTCACCTGCTGACCGTCGGCAGACAGGAATCGCGAGTTAGGGAAGTTTCGCTGTAGCACTCGCTGGGCATCCTGGCTGAGATCTTTCAAGCCCAGGCGCTCGTAGCCGGTGACCAGGATGGCAAGGGCTTCCTCGGTGGCCGGCGCGCGGTCGAAGTCGGTTACTGCCTGCTTGGCACGGTTGACGGCTGCCAGGTAGGCGCCGCGGCGCATGTAATACCGCGCCACGTGCACTTCATATGCAGCCAAAGAGTTGACGATGAAGTCCATGCGCACGCGAGCATCGGCGGCGTACTTGGACTCAGGGAACTGCTCAACGAGCTGGGAGAACGCCGCGAAAGCCTCCCGGGAAGCCTTCTGGTCGCGCTCCGATGTCTCTTGCTGGGTCAACCTGCCAAACAAGCCGAGGTTGTCATTGAAGTTCAACAGGCCGCGCAGGTACAGCGCGTAGTCATACGCGGGGCTTGAGGGGTGCAGCTTCGTAAAGCGCTCCAGCGTGGCCAAAGCAGACGCACGCTCACCTGATTTCCACTGCGCGTAAGCAAGATCAAGCAGTGCCTGCTGTCCCAGCAAGGTGCCTGACGAGCGGGCTTCGAGTTTCTCCAGGCCCTTGATCGCCTGCTCAAAATTGCCGCTGGCGAGGTCATCTCGGGCCTCTGCATACAATTTGTCGAGGTTTTCGGCGCGCAATTCCTCTTTATCGCCGAACATGCTGCAGCCTGCCAACCATATCGCAGCGGTGAGGGTTAGGGCGCCCAGGCGCAGGACTTTCGGGAGGTTCATGCCTCGGATGTCGGCGTCAGGCGCCGCCTCGTTTGTTTCGCCTCAAATTATAGGGAGCGGCTCCCCGAGCCCATGATCGAATTCGAAGACGAAGAGAGCACGCACGGCGCAGACCTCCCGGAGGGCATGGCTGCCGTCGAGCATGAGGTGCGGACTTCAGCGGTTCGGGATGTCTGGCATGCCTGGCGGCTGGACAAGGTGCTGGTGGCGCTGGCGCCGGAGTTCTCCCGCAGCCATCTCCAGGGTCTGATCGATCAGGGGCTGGTGATGCTTGACGGGGTGGTCGTTGGCACCGCCTCGCGCAAGGTCAGGGTGGGTCAGGCCTTGCAGGTCGAGTTGCGGCCGACAGCCGAAAGCCTGGCCTTCCGCCCAGAAAGCCTCCACCTTGAGGTGGTGTTCGAGGACTCCCATTTGTTGGTGCTGGACAAACCGGTCGGTCTGGTGGTGCACCCGGCGCCCGGACACTGGTCGGGCACCTTGCTCAACGGGTTGCTGGCGCATCACCCCGCCTCGGTGCAGTTGCCGCGCGCGGGCATCGTGCATCGGCTGGACAAAGACACCTCGGGGCTGATGATGGTGGGCAAGACGCTTCAGGCTGTCACCGGTCTGACCCGTGCCATCGCCAGCAGGCAGGTGCAGCGCCAGTACGTGGCCTTGGTGCACGGCGTGATGTCTCCTGGGGTCACGACCGTGGACGCTCCGGTTGGCCGCGATCCAGCCTCCCGGGTTCGGATGGCGGTCCACCACGCAGGCCGCCCGGCGCGGACCGATGTGGAGGTGCTGGCCAGTGCCCAGGGCATCACGGCCGTGCACTGCCGTCTTCATACCGGCCGCACCCACCAAATCCGGGTGCACCTGTCCCACCTCGGGCATCCCCTGGTGGGCGATCGGCTTTACGGCGGGGCGGCTGCGTTGGGCTTGCAGCGCCAAGCCCTGCACGCCTGCAGGCTCGCTTTCGAACATCCAGTCGATGGTTCTGCGCTGGAGTTCGTTCGAACACCGCCTGAGGACTTCATGCAGGCCTGGCGGACTTGGGCCCCCTTCGATCTGCATCCGGTGTGATGTCGGCGCGCGTCACCGACAGCGGGACCCTGTGGCCGGGGCCATGCTTGGCGCCGGGTGGCGGCGCCTGCCGCTTCGCTTCCCCCTGGCAGGACCATCAACACCTGTGCGATGAAGGTGGTCTTGTGTGCTCTACACTCGTCCCCATATCTAGGCACGTGGCGAAGAAAATCCCTTCTTCTTCCGCACGGTCTGTCATGAAGGAGCAGTGTTGAACAATCAATGGTTCTCCAAAGTCGCTGTATGGCTGGTGATCGCCCTGGTGCTATTCACCGTGTTCAAGCAGTTCGACCGGGGGGCGATGCAGGGCAACCAGATTGGTTACTCTGAGTTCCTGGACGAGGTACAGGCCAAGCGCATCAAATTCGCCGTGCTTGAGGAAAAGCCCGGTGGCGGCACGGAGATTGTGGCCACCACCGTCGACGACAAGCGCCTGCGTGCGACCGCCACTTACCTGGACCGGGGCTTGGTGGGTGATCTTCGTGCCAACGGCGTGAAGTTCGACGTCAAGTCCAGAGAAGAGCCCTCCCTGCTGATGAGCATCCTGGTGAGCTGGGGCCCGATGCTGCTCCTGATTGGCGTGTGGATCTACTTCATGCGCCAGATGCAGGGCGGCGGCAAGGGTGGCGCTTTCAGCTTCGGCAAGAGCAAGGCCCGCATGCTCGATGAGGCCAACAATTCCACCACCTTTGCGGACGTCGCGGGCTGCGATGAGGCCAAGGAGGAAGTCAAGGAACTGGTGGATTTCCTGAAGGACCCGCAGAAGTTCCAGAAGCTCGGTGGACGCATCCCTCGCGGTGTCCTGCTGGTGGGCCCTCCTGGAACGGGCAAGACCTTGCTGGCCAAGGCCATTGCGGGTGAAGCCAAGGTGCCTTTCTTCAGCATTTCGGGCTCTGACTTCGTCGAGATGTTCGTCGGTGTCGGCGCTGCCCGCGTGCGCGACATGTTCGAGCAGGCCAAAAAGAGTGCGCCTTGCATCATCTTCGTCGATGAGATCGACGCGGTCGGTCGCCATCGCGGGGCCGGTCTGGGCGGTGGTAATGACGAACGCGAGCAGACGCTGAACCAGATGCTGGTTGAGATGGATGGCTTCGAGACGAATTTGGGTGTGATCGTCATGGCGGCGACCAATCGACCTGACATCCTGGATCCTGCATTGCTGCGCCCTGGACGATTTGACAGGCAGGTGTACGTGACGCTGCCCGATGTACGGGGACGTGAGCAGATCCTCAACGTTCACATGCGCAAGGTGCCGGTGGGCCAGGACATCCGGGCCGACATCCTCGCGCGCGGCACGCCAGGATTCTCAGGTGCTGACTTGGCCAATCTGGTCAACGAAGCCGCCCTGTTCGCCGCGCGTCGCAGTGCACGCGTGGTGGAGATGGTCGACTTCGAGAAGGCCAAGGACAAGATCATGATGGGCCCCGAGCGGAAGTCCATGGTCATGCCCGAGGAGGAGCGGCGCAACACGGCTTACCACGAGGCCGGGCACGCCCTGGTCGCGCGGCTGATGCCAAAGACCGACCCGGTGCACAAGGTGACGGTGATTCCTCGTGGCCGGGCCCTGGGTGTCACCATGCAGTTGCCCGAAGGTGATCGCTACAGCATGGATAAGGAGCGCATGCTGTCCACCATCTCGGTGCTCTTCGGCGGACGCATTGCGGAGGAGGTCTTCATGAACCAGATGACCACCGGCGCCAGCAACGATTTTGAGCGGGCCACGCAGATTGCGCGCGACATGGTCACACGCTACGGGATGACCGACGAGCTCGGCCCCATGGTCTACGCCGAGAACGAGGGCGAAGTGTTCCTGGGCCGATCGGTGACCAAACAGGTCAACGTGTCCGAGCAGACCATGCAGAAGGTGGATCTGCAAATCCGCAAGATCATCGACGAGCAGTACACGATTGCGCGTTCTCTGATCGAGGGCCACAAGGACAAGATGCACGCCATGGCCAAGGCGCTGCTTGAGTGGGAAACCATCGACAGCGAGCAGATCGATGACATCATGGCTGGCAAGCCCCCGCGTCCTCCCAAGGACTGGACCGCCCAGCCCCCGAAGGCCGGCGGTGGCGGTGGCGGCGAGTCAGCCGTCAGCGCAGACAGTGCGCCAGCGGCGGCCTGAGGGCGTCTCGCCTCGGCTTCACTTGCAATGATGCGCAGCGGGGCCCTTGAGGCCCCGCTTTGCTTTCCGGCGCGAGCTTCGCTTGAGGGGGAGGCCCGGTCGGGCCATATCTAAGGGAGTTTCCAGCATGACAAGACGTTACTTCGGAACCGACGGGATCCGAGGTCAGGTAGGCCAGGCGCCCATCACGGCGGACTTCATGCTGCGACTGGGCCACGCCGTGGGCCATGTGCTTCGCCAGAAGGCCGCAGCGCCCACAGTGCTCATCGGCAAGGACACGCGCGTCTCGGGCTACATGATCGAGTCTGCCCTGGAGGCGGGCTTTTCCTCCGCAGGGGTCCATGTGGTGCTCAGCGGTCCGCTGCCCACGCCCGGCATCGCCTACCTCACCCGCGCCCTGCGCCTGGACTTGGGTGTGGTCATCAGCGCATCCCACAACCCGTTCGAAGACAACGGCATCAAATTCTTTTCCGCACGAGGGGAAAAGCTGCCTGATGACTGGGAACTGGAGGTGGAGCAGGCCCTGACGGCTGAACCCCGGTGGGCGAATGCGGCCAGCCTGGGCAAGGCGCGACGCCTGGACGATGCCAGCGGCCGGTACGTGGAGTTCTGCAAGTCCACGTTCGCCCCTGAGTTGTCACTCAAGGGTTTGCGGGTGGTGGTAGACGCCGCCCATGGGGCGGCGTACCAGGTCGCGCCGGCCGTGTTCCACGAACTCGGTGCTCAGGTTCACCGCATCGGCTGCGCGCCTGACGGCTTCAACATCAATGCTGGCTTCGGTGCAACGGCGCCGGGTGCACTGGTCGAGGCTGTGCGCGCCCAGCAGGCCGATTACGGCGTCGCGCTGGATGGTGATGCCGACCGGTTGCTGCTGGTCGACAAGCAGGGCACGGTGTTCGACGGCGACCAGTTGCTGTATGTCATGGCGCTGGACCGGGTGCGACAAGGCAAGGCGCCGCCTGGCGTGGTGGGTACCTTGATGACCAACATGGCGGTGGAGCAGGCCCTGTCACGTCAGGGTATTGAACTGGTGCGCGCCAAGGTGGGGGACCGCTACGTCTTGGAGGAACTGGGTCGGCGCGGCTGGCTGCTCGGAGGCGAGGGCTCGGGGCATTTGCTGGCACTGGACTGCCACAGCACGGGTGACGGCCTGGTCAGTGCATTGCAGGTGCTGCAGGCGGTCATTCGCCAGGGGAGGGACCTGCACGCGATCCTCCAGGACGTCCAGCTCTTCCCGCAGGTACTGATCAACGTGCGCCTGGCGCCGGGGACGGACTGGTCGGCCAGCCCGCGCCTGAAGGATACGCGCGCCGAGGTGGAACAACGTCTGGCGGGGCGTGGGCGCATCCTTCTGCGGGCCTCAGGTACCGAGCCCGTTGTGCGGGTGATGGTGGAGGCCTCTGAGCAGGAGTTGGCCAGGTCCTGTGCCGAGCAACTGGCGGCAGCGTTGACTGCAGCCTGACGCCAGGCCGCAGCCGGTTTCAGGGGCGTGCTGCTGCCCGGTGGTAAACGCCGATCTTCTCGTCGCGGTCGGTCGGACGAAGCACCGTGGTGACCAGACGCCAGCCCGGCGGAGCTTCGGGTAACGGTTGCCGCGCACCCCGTGCCACCTGGATGAGTGCTGCGCATTCGGACCGGTTGGCGGCATCGGGGCGTGCGTCGTAGCGCAGGCCCGAGAACACCTCCAACGAGGCCACCAGCGAAGGGCTGGCGCCCTGTACCGCGATGCACGCTTCCGGGCTGATCAGCCTCAATGAGGGCAGCACGCGGTCGACCACGGGCCGGTAGCTTCGCGCATAGTCCAGCAGGGGTAGCCACAAGGTCATCAGCAGCATCCAGCACAGCACGATACCGCCTGCGGGCAACACCATGCTTTTCCATAGCGGATGCACCTGTCGCCGGGTGCGCCAGCGCACCAGTGCCAGCCAAGCCAAGGTGCCAGCCAGCGCCAGGCACAAAGCGATCAGGTTGAACTCTGGGACATAGCCTCGGGCCAGCTTGGCCACGTTCGCTGCCGGTTTTGCCGGCCACCCCGTATGCATCGCAAGATACATGAACCAGATGAACAAGGCGGTGACGCTGAAGAAGAAGATCGAAAACCAGTCGATGGCCGCGGCGCCCTGACGCTTGAAGGTGGGCAGGGCGAAGGCGGCCAGGATAGCCATTCCCGGCACTGCCAACATCAGCACCCGGTCATCCCCTCCAACGAGCACGCTGCCGGCCAATGCGCAGCCCGCCATGGTCAGGGGCAGGGCTACATGCCGCCTGGACCCCTTGGCGCGCCACCGCCACGCTGTCCACAGTGCCAGGGGCCAGGCGGGCCAGAGGAACCAGACCCACTCCCGAAGGATCAACCACGCTTCCTCCCAGGAAAGCTCCAGTCCATATCGCCAGCGCCAAGTGCCTAATACAGCCGCTGTGAACGCGGCGGCCACCAGGGAAGCGAGCAGCCACGGCACCAGCCTGCGGGCACCCGGATAGCCTGATCTGGCGCAGATGATGCAACCCAGCACACCCGTAGCCACGGCCAGGCTGGGTGCGCCACTGCCAGCCATCACCGGCAGACACAACATCAAGGCTAGGCGTGGTGTGATCTGGCGCCAGGGGGACGCGGCCACACACCAGAGGAAGACGCTACTGGCGGCCAATTGCAGCAATTCCGAGGTGGTTTCATGACCCAGCTGCAGCAGCCCGAGCGTGGCCATGTAGGCTAGCAGGGCGCCGTCGGCCAGTGCCCGCGCGTAGTCCACGGCTGGCGCCTCACCGCCGAAGGGCATCGGCGCCGGTTGCGCTGCCTCGGTTCTGGCCAGATGAAAGGTGGCGTACCAGACGGATGCCATGGTCAGCAAAAGAAGACTGCCGAAGGCCAGACGCACGGCCGCGACAGGCCCTGTCAAGTCCCCCAGGACATGGATGGACAGGGCGCCCCACCAGTGGGGCAGCAGGGCCACGTCGACGGGCATGCCGCCAAGAGCCGGAGCCCACCAGGAGGTACGGCCTTGCGCCATCGCAAGCATGACGCCGTACGAGGTCACCTCAATCTGGCGCCACGGGTCGCGTCCTACCAGGCCAGGCAGCAGCCAGAGCGCGCAGAAGACAAGCAAGGCCGCCCGCGGCAGGCGAGCCACTTCCTTACGAGTCACCCACGGGGCGTTCATCACCTGCATTGCTGGATCATTCTGGCGCAGCCCGTGAAAGAAAAAGGGCAGCCAAGGCTGCCCTGATCTCAGCGCAAGACCCGGTTCACTTCTTCAGGCCCACGCGCGCAAACTTGTTGCGGAACTTCTCAACGCGTCCGCCCAGGCTGTCCACGCTCTTCTGAGTGCCGGTGTAGAAAGGGTGCGACTCGCTGGAGGTTTCCAGCTTCATCAGCGGCAGCTCGCGGCCATCGTCCATCTTGATCGATTCCTTGGACTGCAGGCAGGAACGGGTGACGAACTTGAAACCGTTGGACAGATCGACGAAGCAGACGTCCCGATAGGCGGGGTGGATGCCTTCTTTCATGAAAACCTCTTGGTTTGCCGGCAGCCACGCCCTAGGGCCATAGCCCGAGCGCACTTTCCGAAGGATTGGAAACCAAAAATTATAGCGTCGGCACTGGCGGGCTTCAGCCTCCACGCCTCATCATGTCGAAGAAGTCCAGGTTGTTCTTGCTGGCCTTCATCTTGTCGAGCATGAACTCCATGGACTCGATCTCGTCCATCGGATAAAGCAGCTTGCGCAGGATCCAGGTCTTCTGCAGGATCTCCGGCTTGAGCAGCAGTTCTTCGCGACGCGTACCAGACTTGTTGATGAGGATCGAGGGGTACACCCGCTTTTCCGCCATGCGGCGGTCCAGGTGAATCTCACAGTTGCCGGTGCCTTTGAATTCCTCGTAGATCACCTCGTCCATACGGCTGCCGGTGTCGATCAGGGCCGTGCCGATGATGGTGAGGGACCCGCCTTCTTCCACATTCCGCGCGGCGCCGAAGAAGCGCTTGGGACGTTGCAATGCGTTGGCGTCCACGCCACCTGTCAGCACCTTACCGGAAGAAGGCAGCACATTGTTGTAGGCCCGTGCCAGGCGAGTGATGGAGTCGAGCAAGATGACGACATCCTTCTTCAATTCCACCAGGCGCTTGGCGCGCTCGATCACCATCTCCGCCACCTGCACGTGACGGGCCGCAGGCTCATCGAAGGTGGAACTGATCACCTCGCCGCGCACGGTGCGCTGCATCTCCGTCACTTCCTCTGGCCGTTCGTCCACCAGCAGCACCATGAGATGTGCGTCGGGGTGGTTGGCGGCCAGCGCGTGCGCGATGTGCTGCATCATCATGGTCTTGCCGGTCTTGGGCTGGGCTACCAGCAGGGCTCGCTGGCCCTTGCCGATGGGCGCCACCAGATCGATGATGCGGCCGGTGACGTTCTCGTCACCCTTGATGTCACGCTCGAGCCTGAACTGCTCCTTCGGGAACAGCGGAGTCAGGTTCTCGAACATGATCTTGTGCTTGTTCTCCTCGGGCGTCAGGCCGTTCACGCGGTCGACCTTCACCAGCGCAAAGTAGCGCTCGCCGTCTTTGGGCACGCGCACCTCGCCCTCAATCATGTCACCCGTGTGCAGATTGAAGCGGCGGACCTGGCTGGGCGACAGGTAGATGTCGTCCGTGCTGGCCATGTAGCTGGTGTCGGGCGAGCGCAGGAACCCGAAGCCATCGGGCAGCACCTCCAGCACGCCATCGCCAAAGACCTGCTCGCCGGCCTTCGCGCGCTTCTTCATGATGGCGAACATCAACTCCTGCTTGCGCAGACGGCTGACGTTGTCGATTTCCAGCGCCTCACCCATCTTGATGAGTTCGGAAACGTGCTGCGCCTTCAGTTCTGATAAATGCATGCAAGAAACCTCTGCAAGAGGTGCCCAAGCCCTCTGGATGGATCCGGACACGACGCCCTGATGCGATCAGGTACTGCGTGAGAGAGCAGGGGAGATGACCAGTCGGGCTGGCGAAGGGCCTGAGGCATGAGCACCTTCGAGGCCGGGTGACGCACAAGCCGGTGTGCCGGGCCTGCGCGTCTGGAAGGTTTGAGGCGGCACCTCGAGTGCCCGCCCAAATTTCTAGAGATTATATGTGGCTGTCGATGAAGGCGGTCAATTGCGCCTTGGGCAAAGCGCCTACCTTGGTGGCAACCAGTTCGCCTGACTTGAAAAGCATCAGCGTAGGAATGCCACGGATGCCGAACTGTGCGGGCACCTGCTGATTTTCATCCACGTTCATCTTGGCTACTTGCAAGCGCTCGCCGTACTCTCGCGAAACGTCGTCCAGGATGGGGGCGATCATCTTGCAAGGGCCACACCACTCGGCCCAGTAGTCCACCAGGACAGGCCTGTCGGACTTCAGCACATCGACTTCAAAGGTGGCGTCAGTGACGTGCTTCACGGTTGCTGCGCTCATGGACAACTCCAGTTAAGGGGGAGGCTTTGTTGGGATGGCAATGCCCAGTGGGTTCCGGGCCAGGACTTGCGCCGCGGGAATCTCGGCGAGGCCAGTATCAAGGGTGACGAGCCTGACCCCGGCACTGGTTACAACGGTTAGGGCTGCTTGGTTCCCCACCTGACCCGGTTGGCCGCGCTTCCATGCGGGGAGGCCCGTCGATTGCATTGTAGGGGAGCGTGCCCTGCGCCCGCTTGGGCGCACGTCGCCTGTGTTGCGGCGCCTGTGCGGTCTCTCAAGTGGTTTCTCAAGCGGGCGCTTCTGACGGACGTTCGAGCGGGAGTTCAATCCGCTGGTTCGGGTCATCCTCAGCGCAGCTGCAGTGATTCCGCCCCAAACACCACATCAAGCGGTTCAATGAGCACCTGCTTGGGCCCGTCCTCCACCCGACCCGCGAGCACGGCTGGTGTTCCAGTCCTGCGGCAGACCTCCAGGAGTGACCGCACTTGCGAATCCGCCACGAACAAGGCGAAACCCGCCCCCATGTTCAAGGTTCCGTAGGCGTCCTTGGGCCCCAGCCCCGCTTGCTCGACGATGAAGTCGAGCACCCGCGGCACCGCCGGCAGGGTGTGCATCCGGTAGGTGAAGCTGCCCGGATGGCGCATGAGCTTGCGCCAGCCGTGGCCTGTGATGTTGGCGCAGTAGCGAGGATGGATCCCTTCGCGGTGCAGCGCTTCGGTCACAGGCGAATACAGTGGTGTGGGCTCGAGCAGTGCCGCGCCGTAGGTCACGCCGGGTGCGATCTCGGTGAGGTAGCCGTGTGGCAGGCGCTGCGCCAGCTTGCGGGCCAGCGACAGCCCATTGGCGTGGATGCCGCTGGAAGGCAGCAGCACGATGGCGTCGCCCGCGGCCAGGCCTTCGCCCGTCGACAGGCGGGACTTGGGCTGGATGATGCCGGTGCAACTGGCGGCCAGATCGATGCGGCCTTCCTCGACGATGCCGCTGAGCGCTGGCGTTTCTCCGCCGCCCCAGGCCACACCGCATGTGTCGCACGCGCGCTTCCACCCCTGAATAAGTGCATCGGCCCGCTCACGGTTGGCGAACCAGTCGCTGCCACCTGCAGCCCAATAGGCTTGCACCACCAGGGGCGTCGCCCCCAAGGTGATCAGGTCGTTCAGCGCCATGGCGATGGTGTCCTGCGCGATGGCATCGAAATGACTTCTACCCGTCAGTTGCAGCATCTCATCGGCCACCAATGACTTGGTGCCCAGGCACTCCACGATGCTCGCGAGGTAGAAGGGCCCGACATCCACGACATAGGCCGACTCTCCGCGGGAGGCCTGCACCTCGGAAAAGCCATGCCCCGCCAGGTGGCTTGCCGTACCGGCCGCAGCCTGCTGAGCGCTCACCTTGACCGGGTCGATCAGGTCGTAGAGGACGCCTGACTTCTCGTAGGTCAACGCCTCTGGATTCAACGATTTCATCCGCGGATTATCGGCGTCCAGGCAGACCTGAAGGCCTCCCCCGGTGTGCGGCCTCGCCCTAGAATCGATCAATGGGCTATGTTGTGCTGGCGCGGAAATACCGCCCGCGAAATTTCTCTCAGATGGCGGGCCAGGATCATGTGGTCCGTGCGTTGACGAATGCCCTGGACCAGCGTCGGCTTCACCACGCCTACCTCTTCACCGGCACCCGCGGCATCGGCAAGACCACCATTTCGCGCATACTGGCCAAGAGCCTGAACTGCACGGGGCCTGACGGGTCTGGCGGTATCACCTCCAGCCCTTGCGGCGTGTGTGCAGCCTGCACCGACATCGACGCCGACCGCTACGTCGATTACATCGAGCTCGATGCGGCCTCCAACCGCAGCATTGACGAGATTCGGGACCTGATCGAGCGGGCCGCCTACAAGCCAGCGCTGGGTCGCTACAAGGTCTTCATGATCGATGAGGCCCACCAGCTCACCAAGGATGCTTTCAACGCGCTGCTGAAGACGCTGGAGGAGCCGCCCGAGTACCTGAAGTTCGTGCTCGCCACGACCGACCCGGAGCGCATGCGGCCAACCGTGCTCAGTCGGTGTCTTCAGTTCAATCTGCGGCCGATGGCACCTGACGTGGTGCAGGAACACCTCGCCCAAGTGTTGGCCAGCGAGAACATTCCGGCGCAGGGCGGCGCGCTGCGCTTGTTGTCCGAGGCGGCACGGGGTTCGATGCGCGATGCCCTGTCCCTGACCGATCAGGCCATAGCCTACGGTGGCGGGCAGTTGACGCAGGAGACGGTGGCCGCGATGCTCGGTGCCAGTCACTGGCAGTCCTGTGTGGACCTGCTGCTGGCGTTGGGCAGCGGCGACGGGCCCGGCGTGATGCAGGTAGCCCGACACATGCAGCAGGCTGGCGCATCCGCCGCGGGTGCTCTGGACACGATGGCTGGACTGCTGCAGCGCGCCGCCGTCGAGCAGGCCGCGCCTGGCGCGCTGGCCAGCGATTCGCAGGGTGCGGCCGAAGTCGCAGACCTGGCCCAGAGGTTTGCGCCTGAGGAACTGCAGCTCGCCTACAGCATTGCCGTGCATGGCAAGAGCGAGCTGGCGCTGATGTCTGACGAACATGCAGCCCTGGTCATGATCCTGCTGCGCATCCTGGCGTTTCTTGACCGGCCGCGCACCGATGCTCCGGCAAGATCAGCCCCGCTGCGAGCCCCGGCACCCCCGTCCCTGAGTGTGCCGGCCAGAACCGTAGCGCCAGTCACCGCTACGGCGGCGCCTTCGGTGCCGGCTACCGTTTTCGCGGCGCCCTCCGTGCCGATCACCCTTGCGGCGGCACCTTCGGCACCGGTATCAAGCGAACCCGCCGCAGGCGTCGGGCCAGCCGTGGGCGCGACGCAGGACCTTCAAGCCTTGGCCGACCGGTGGAACCTGGTGGTGCGGCGCCTGGCAGAGGAGGGTCGCGTGTCGGGCCTGATCAGGGAGTTGGCCTGGCAAGGCAGCCTCGTGGCCATGGACGATGGTTCGCCCGCCGTGTGGACTCTGCGCACTTCGCACGAATCCCTGCGGGGCCCTGCGATCAAGGACAAGCTGGCCGAAGCCTTGTCGGCGTCGCTGCAAACCGAGGTTCGAATCGAGGTCCAGGCAGGCGACGGTGGTGACACGCCTGCGCGGCGGGACGCTGCCGACAAGGCCCGACGGCAGGCGCAGGCCGAGGCCGTGATCCGCG
>JBIKMY010000071.1:0-8022 GCA_044358945.1 Rubrivivax sp. | reverse complement strand
CGCCCGCCTCCTTGGTGTCGGTGCGCAGCACGTTGCGCAGCATGGGCGGGTCCAGGTACACGCCGAAGCGGTCCATGAAGTGGCTGGCGAAGGCCGTGCCCACGATCAGCAGGGCGGCCAGGGGTTTGAAGGCGTGGCGCAGGCCCACGAGAGCCAGGAGCAGGAAGTGCAGCGCCAGCACCACCAAGGCCAGCGCCACTGCCAAGCCCCACGCGCTGGCATCGCCCCACTCCCGGCTCTTCAGGGCGGTGCCCAGGAAAGCGCGGTTGGCCGACAGCAGCCAGAACAGGCTCAACACCAGCGCAGCGGTCTCGGTCGACGCGGTCCAGGTCCAGCGTTCCGCCGGTTTTGTTTGCATGGGCGCCACCAGGCTGTTGGGTGGGCTGTTTCTCAAAGGCCACATTCAGAGAATTGTCGCGTGGCTTTCGCCGAGGGCCTGTCACCAGATGCATCTCGCGCCCCTGTTGGTGGGCCTGGCGGGCGTGCAGGTCCATAATCGCGCGTTCCCATTTCGGAGACGTTTCTTGGACCAGCCTCACCCTCGGTGACCGTCCGCTTCGGCATCGCAGCCCTTCTGTCTTGAACAGAGGTGAGCCTGCCCGGGGCGAGGCGGTACCCACCTCCTGAACCCCACGCCGCCGGCCCGAGAGCCGGCGTCGGAGAACGCGATGCTCAACGTCTTCACGCTGGCCCACGGCCGGCTCATCCAGCACGATATCGACACCCTTGAGGCCCTGGCGGGCCTGCAGCCGGTGTGGGTGGACCTTGAGTCCCCCAGCCGCGAGGAAAAGGCCTGGGTCAACCAGCGCTTCGGTCTGTCCATCCCCGATGACGCCGTGGACGACGACCTGGAGGAATCGGCCCGCTTCTACGAAGAGGACAACGGCGAGCTGCACATCCGTTCGGACTTCCTCATCGACAGCGAGGACGGCCCCGACGGCAAGCCCTCGCGCAACGTGCGCGTGGCCTTCATCCTGCGCGAGGGCGTGCTGTTCTCGGTGCACGAGGAGGACCTGCCGGTGTTTCGCCTGCTGCGCCTGCGGGCCCGGCGCATTCCGGCCTTGATCGAGGACGCCAAGGACGTGCTTCTCAAGCTCTATGACGCCGACGCTGAGTACTCCGCCGACGCCCTGGAGGGCATCTACGACCACCTGGAGAGCGTGAGTGCCCGGGTGCTGAAGGAAGACGTCAACGACACCATTGCAGGGGAGGCCCTCGCCGCCATTGCCAAGGAAGAAGACCTGAACGGCCGCATCCGCCGCAACGTGATGGACACCCGCCGGGCCCTGAGCTTCATGATGCGCAGCCGCATGCTCAACGCCGAGCAGTTCGAGGAGGCGCGGCAGATCCTGCGCGACATCGACTCGCTGGACTCGCACACGGCGTTCCTGTTCGACAAGATCAACTTCCTGATGGACGCCACCGTCGGCTTCATCAACATCAACCAGAACAAGATCATCAAGATCTTCTCTGTGGCCAGCGTGGCCCTGCTGCCGCCCACGCTGATTGCCAGCATCTACGGCATGAACTTCAAGCACATGCCCGAACTGGACCAGCCCTGGGGCTACCCCTTTGCCCTGGCGCTGATGGCCGCTTCGGTGGCCGCGCCCTTCCTGTACTTCCGGCGTAAGGGCTGGCTGCGCTGAGGGCAATCCCGGTAGGCCGGCCACGGCCGATCGATTACGCTTGCGCGAACTTGAGCGGGCGGTGAAATCGATGAAGCAGCGGGCACCGGGCGGACTTGGCAACGGGACGATCTGGTTTTGCTCCGCGCTGCTGCTGCTTGCGGCCTGCGGCGCGCGCGCGCAATTCGCCCAGGTGCCCTCGCCATTGCTGCCTGCGGAGCCGGCCGTCTCGCAGGCCGAAGACACCGTGTCTTACCGGATGGAGGCAGCGCGGCACCTGTACGCGGCCTTCCCGTCGCGTATCCACAAGGGGAAGCTGCCGCCCATGATGTACGCGGTGATGATCACCGAGGCCGATGTGGATGCGTCGGGTCAGGTGCTCGGCGTCAGGGTCATCCGGCCACCGGCCGCGGCCAAGGAGGTCACGCCCTGGGTGGTGTCGCTGATCCGCCAGGCGGCACCGTTCCCGGCCCCGGTGCGCATGGCCGGCGGCAGTGCCGTGTGGCGCGAGATCTGGCTGGTCGACAAGACCGGCACCTTCCAGGTGGACGCGCTGACCGAGGGCCAGCGCTGACGCAGGTGCGGCCGTTCAGCTATTGGCGCGGCGCTTGAGCCAGCGCATGAGGGCGCCGACGCCTGGCAGCTTCTCGTACAGCTCCTCCGCCGCGTCCCAGTAGTCGCGGTGCATCGTGATGCGCCCGTCGGCGCCGTACTGCAGGTGAGACCCTCCGCGGACGCACTGCGTTTCGGAGGAAAAGCGCTTGAAGCGAAACAGGAAGTCCCACACCAGGAAGCACTGCCCCCCTTGCACGATGGCTTCGTGCACCACGAAGCGGGGTTCGTGCAGCGCGGTGTACATGTGCTCGAAGACACCCCGGATGCCGGCCAGCCCCTGCACCTCGTTGAACGGGTCCTTGAACCGTGCATCGGGCGCATAGAACTCGCCCAGCCGGGACAGATCGGCGGGGGTCAGCCCTTCAAAGAGCGCGATGACGCGCGCGGTGCGGGGGTCGTCGGTGTTGACCATGTCGTGAAAGCGGTGAAGGCTGGGCAGGTTCGCAAGTGGGCGCGGCGGGGGGCTCTCACAGGCCCGTGGCTCGGCGCACGGCCGCGAAGTACGGGCCGTCCGGCAGCAGGCCCAGGGCCTTGAGCACCCGGGTGAAGCGCTTGGGGAAGTGGATCTCGAACTCGCCGCGCCGCCAGCCGCGCAGCATCTCTTCGGCGGCCTGCTCTGGCGTGATGAGCGCGGGCATGTGGAACTCGTTCTGGGCGGTCAGCGGTGTGGCCACGAACCCCGGGTTCACTACCGAGACCCCCAGGCCCAGCGGATGCAGGTCCAGGTACAGCGTCTGCGCCAGGTGGATCAGCGCGGCCTTGGTGGGGCCGTAGGCCAGGGACTTGGGCAGCCCCCGGTAGCCGGCGACGCTGGACACCAGGCTCAGATGGCCCCCTTGCCCTGCATTCGCCTGCGCCAGCAAGTGCGGCAGCACCGCGTCCAGCAGGTACAGGGCGCCCACGTAGTTCACCTGCTGGTGCTGCAGCGCCACCTCGAGGTTGAACTCGGTGGCCCGCATCGGCGCATACGTGCCGGCGCAGTACACCACCAGGTCGATGCGGTCGTGCCGTGCCACGATGCCGGCCGCGGCGGCGTGCAGCGCCTCACGGTCGGTGGCGTCCAGGGCGATCGCCTGGCTGCCAGGATGCGCCTGGGTGAACGCCTGCAGCGACGCGGCGCTGCGCGCGCTGACGATCACCTTCGCGCCGAGCTCGTGCAGCCGGGTCGCCGTGGCGCGGCCGATGCCGGTGGAGGCGCCGATCAGCCAGGCGGTGCGCCCGGACCATTCGGCCATGGGGGGGTTCAGCGGCATGGGATTCCCGGGGCTGGAGGGTGGCTCATCGCTTGTAGAAGGACAAGGTCACCTCGCCCAGGCGGATGCCGAACTTGCTCATCACCGCGCGGTTGAGCATTACACGATCGTCCATGAGGTACATCCAGTCGTCGAACTGCACCTCGTAGACCTTGTCGTCCACGGGTAGGCGCAGGGTGTAGGCCCAGTTCAGCGCGTTGCCGGCGGCCTGGCCTGCGGCTTCGCCCACCACGTCGTCGGCCCGGCCCTTCCAGCGTCCGTTGCCCAGGTCTGTCAGGCGCCAGACGCGGCGTTCGGTCTTGCCGTCGCTGTACGTGAAGCGCTCGTCCAGCGTCCCCTCGTTGCCCTGCCAGGTGCCGGTCATGGCCACGGTGAAGCGCCGCACCACCTTGCCCGAGCGGTCGGTGAAGATGCCGTGGGCCGTCAGCTCACCGTTGAAGTAGGTCTTCAGGTCCAGGACGGGCTTTTCCGTGGCGTAGTCAGCCGGCACCGGGCCGCTGGCGCAGCCGCTCAGCGGGCCCAGGGCGGCCAGCGCCAGGGTGGTGGCCGCGGCAGCGGCCCACAGTCGTCGAGTGTTCATCGGGGTTCTCCTCGGATCCAGAGCACATGCAGAAGGCCGGCAGCGGCCAGTTTGAGCCCGCAGGGCAGCAGGCAGTAGGCGATGGTCAAGGCCTGCATCGCCTGCGCGTCGCGTTCGCCGGGCTGGTAGCCGAAGGCGGCCAGCAGCGGCAGGGCGATACCCGCGGCCAGCGCCAGGTTGAGCTTGGTGGCGAAGTTCCACCAGCCGAAGTAGCGACCCTCCAGCCGACCGTCATGGCCAGCGCGCTGGATCACGCCTGCGAGCATGGCCCCGGGCAGTGCCAGGTCGGCGCCCAGGGCCACCCCGCTGGCCACGCACACGGCCGTGAAGGCGGCCACGTCACCCGCGCCGAGCAGGGCTGCCCAGCCGAAGGCCGCCACGGCCAGCACCATGCCGGCCCGCCAGGCCCGCGCCAGCCCCAGGCGCTGCACCAGGCGCACCCACAGGGGCATGGACAGCGCCCCGGCGGCGAAGTAGCTGGCCAGGAACAGGGGCTCGAAGGCCGGGGCCTGCAGGCGGTCGCGGATGAAGAACAGCACCAGCGTGGCGGGTACCGCACTGGCAATGCCATTGAGCAGGAACACGGCCAGCAGGCGACGGAACCCGGGGCTGTGCCAGGGCGATGCCGCCGGCGATGATGGGCCGGCGCCCGTCAGCTGCGCCATGGCGACAGGCCGCGGTGCCCACCACGACCCGGCCAGCGCCAGGGCCAGCAGGGCCGCAAAGAGGACGGTCGAGACCTGCAGCCCCGCCACGGACGGCAGCACGCTGGCCACCAGCACCCCCACCAGGGCCAGCGCTTCTCGCCAACTGACGATGCGCGCGCGCTGCGCCTCGTCACCTCCCAGCCGCGCCCCCCACGCCTGATGGATCACCGACAGCACGCTGTAGGCAAGGTAGGTGACCGCCAGCACGCCGCCGCACCACCACAGCAGAGCCGCCGGCGTGTTCACGGCGGGAAAGAACAGGCCCCGAAAGCCCAGCGCCAGCACCACGGCCGCCAGCACCGCAGCCACTGCCAGCCGGCGCAGCCCAGTGGTGAACCAGCGGTCCACCGCATGGCCGATCCACGGGTCGGCCACCGCGTCCAGCAACCGGGCGCCCAGCAGCAGCGTGCCCAGCGTGGCCAGTGGCACGCCGAAGGTGTCGGCATAGTGGTTGGGCAACACCACGTACAAGGGCAGCGCCACGAAGGCCAGGGGCAAGCCCAGCCCGCCGTAGCTCAGACCCTGGCGCCACCCCCCCTGCCACGCGCCGGGAGAGGCGGGGGTAGCCGCCGCCGCAAGGGGCGGGCCGCTCATCTGCGCCCCAGCAGGCTGTCTCGCAGGGAAGGTTCTGAGGTGCTCTCGCCCAGCCAGATGCCGAAGAAGCGGCGCGTGAACTCGGCGTCGCGCACCTCGCCGCGCAGCGTGCCGTTGTGGAAGAAGCGGCTCAGGCCCTCGGGACCGTGGACGCCGGTGATGCGGTCTCCGGGTTTCACGTCGGGAAACACCTGCGCCATCGTGCGCAGCCAGCGGTCGGCCACGTCTGCCGCTACCGGCCCGGCACGCCGCATCTCCTCCAGCGAGCGCTCGGCAATCATGCGGCCCCCGAAGTTGCGGGCGTACTCGATCTCCAGCGCCAGGGCCTTGCCGGGCCAAGCCTGCGCTGGCAACTGCGGCTCGGTGCTCCACAGGCGGATGTCGTAGACCTGAAGGCCGAGAAACCGCATCCGCCCCTGCCCCTGCAGGTGGGCCGCAGGCCATTCGCCCAGCAGTTCCCGGGGTGCGGGGCCCTGCGCGTGCAGCGTGGGTCCTGCCGCGATGAACAGCAGCGCGGTCAGCAGGCGTCGGCGTGTGACGGCGTCTTGAGGCATGGGCATGGCTCGTTCAGGAAGTGGCAGCGGGCGTCGCGCGCAAAATGGCCTGGTCAGGGCCTGCGCAGCGTGAACTGGATGACGTCGGTACTGCCGGTGTCGAAGGCGGCTTCGCAGTAGGCGAGGTAGAACTCCCAGATGCGCATGAAACGCGTGTCGAAGCCGAGTTGACGCACCTGGCTGTCGCGGTCCATGAAGTCGGCGCGCCAGCGGCGCAGGGTTTCGGCGTAGTCCGGGCCGAAGGCCAGTTCGTTGACCACCTCCAGACCGGCGCGCTGCGCCTCGGCGCGGAAGGCCTGGGGGCTGGGCAGCAGCCCGCCGGGAAAGATGTACTGCTGGATGAAATCGGTCGACTTCACGTAGCGCTCGAACAGGTCGTCGCGGATGGTGATGGTCTGAATGCAGGCCCGGCCGCCGGGCTTCAACTGGCGGTGCACCGTCTGGAAGTAGCTGGCCCAGTATTCGCGGCCCACGGCCTCGAACATCTCGATGGAGGCCACGGCGTCGTAGGGGCCGTCGCTGATGTCGCGGTAGTCCTGCAGCCGCAGGTCGGCGCGCTCGGCCACGCCCAGGCGCTGCATGCGTTCCTGGGCAAAGGCCAGTTGCTCGGTGGACAGCGTCACCCCGGTCACGCGGGCGCCCAGGCCGGCGGCGGCCTCTTGCGCCAGGGCTCCCCAGCCGCAGCCGATCTCCAGCACCCGGTCGCCCGCGCCCACGCCGCATTCGGCCAGTGCGCGCCGCACCTTGGCGGTCTGCGCCTGGCTGCTGGGCCGGGCGAAGTCGCCCTCGAACAGCGCGCTGGAGTAGTTCATCGTCTCATCCAGCCACAGCTTGTAGAAGCTGTTGCCGATGTCGTAATGGGCATGGATGTTCTTCTTGCTGCCGCTGCGCGAATTGCGGTTGAGCAGGTGCTTCAGGCGGTAGACCAGCGAGCCCCACCAGGTGCCGTAGATGACCGAGTCCATCGCATCGCGGTTGGCGATGAACAGGCGCAGCAGCGCCGCCAGGTCTGGCGTGGTCCAGTGGCCGTCGATGTAGGCCTCGGCAAACCCGATGTCGCCGCTCTTCAGCGCTGCCGAGCACACGCGCCAGTCCACCAGGCGCAGCGCGGCCTTGGGTTCGTGCGCCGCGCCGCTGCCAAAGCGGGCTTGCGCGCCGTCGGGCATCTGCACGTCCAGCGTGCCGTGTTGCAACTTCTTCAGCAGCGCGAAAACCGTGCGCGCTGCAGCCGGGGCGGCGCTGGGCAGGGAGAAAGCCTGTGCAGTGGTGGTGTTCATGGCGCGCTTCCACGGGTGACAAAGCTCTTGGGAGCCTCGGGCTTGGAAATGAAGGGCACGCGCTTGAGCCACAGCTTCAGCGCCTGCCAGTGGATCCGAACGATCACGCCCAGCGTCATCAGCGGCATGCGGATGCTGGCGCGTGCCACGGCGGCGGACGTCAGCGGCTCCAGGCGGCCGGACATGCTGGTCAGGATCAAGGGGCCTGCGTCGTCGTCGTGCTCGACACGCGCCACGATGCGTTCGGCCGTACGCATGAAGCGGAAGCGGTAGCCGCCCTCGGTGCGGCAGAACGGCGACACGTGAAACACCTTCTTGGCCTGCAGTTCCTGCCCGAAGTGCAGCGCGTCGTCCGTCAGCAGGTAGCAATGGCGCTCGCCGAAGGTGTTGTTCACTTCCACCAGGATGGCGCGCAGCGACCCGTCCCGGCGGTGGCAGTACCAGAAACTCACGGGCTTGAAGGCGATGCCCAGCACCCGCGGGTAGGTCTGCAGCCAGATCTCGCCCATGTCCTCGCCGTCCGCGTCGCTCAGCCCTTCCTGTGCCAGCAGCCCTTCCACCCAGGCCAGGGCGTCCGGGCCGCCCTGACCATGGTCGGCATCATGGAAGGACAGCCAGCCGAAGCGGTTGCGCGCCATCACCGGATGGGCTTGGGCGCGCAGAGCGCGCATGGGCAGCAGCACGAAGAAGGTGGGATAGTCGAAGGCGTGGCGGGCCGGACGCAGCCGGGTGTGCCGCACCTCGCCCGTGGCGAGCAGCGCCTGGGCGGGGGCGTTCACGCCGCCCTCAGGCTGGAGCCTTGCGCGGCCATGCGCGC
>JBIKMY010000064.1:0-8408 GCA_044358945.1 Rubrivivax sp. | reverse complement strand
GCAGTGAACGAGCCAGCTTAGGCGCGGAGAAGAAGCTCATGGTGGAGCTGCCCAGCACATGGTTGTAGGCCTTCACCGCCAGGCGGCGCGGCAGCGGCTCGTCGGCGATCACCAGGTCCATGCGGTGCAGGGCGAGTTGCGCGAGCAAGTCGTCGAAACGCCCTTCGGTGCAGATGAGGCGGATGGGCTCGGCCAGCGCGAGCGCTGGCTCCAGCAGCGTGTACGCCACCGACTTGGCCACCGCATCCTCGATGCCCACGCGAAGCTCCAGCACTTCCTTGCCGCCGCTGCGCCGCTCACGCATGGCGGCTTCAAGCTCGCTGCCCAGCCCAAAGATCTCGTCCGCAAAACGCAGCGCGACACGCCCATCGTCGGTGAGTTCGAGCTTGCGACCGCTCTTGCGGAACAAGCGGCGCCCCAGGCGGTCTTCCAGCAGCTTGATCTGGCCTGACAAGGTCTGCGGCGTGGTGTGCAGTTGCTCGCCGGCCCGCACCACGCCACCCGCCTTGGCCACCACCCAGAAGTAGTGCAGGTGCTTGTAGTTGACATTCATGATGCGTATTTTTCGAAATGAAGATGTATAACTTTCGAATTTACGAGAGTATCTCAAGACCCTAAAGTCACCTCGTGCTACAACCTTTTCCCCAGAGGAGAACACCATGCGGATGAGCACCAAGGGCCGACTTGCGGTGGCGGCCTTGATCGATCTGGCGCTGCACTCGCCCCTCGGACCCGTTCCGCTGGGGTCCATCAGCCAGCGGCAGCAGGTTTCCTTGTCTTACCTGGAGCAACTGTTCAGCCGCCTGCGGCGTGACGGCCTGGTGGAGAGCGCTCGCGGGCCTGGGGGCGGCTACAAGCTGGCGCGCAAGGCCGACACGATCACGGTGGCGCAGATCGTTGCGGCCGTGGACGACCCGATCGAGGAACACACCGAGGGCCAGGAACGCGCCGGGCTCTCGCTGGACCTCTGGAAGCGATTGCACCTGACGATGCTGGAGCACATGTCGACCATCACCCTGGCCAGCCTGGTTCAGGACCAGATCGAAAAGGGCGTGAAGATCGAATCGCCGCCGATTCGCCTGGGCATCTCAGCGGCCCCGGTGGTCAAGCCGCTGCGAATCAGGGCACCCAATTCCGTGTTTGCCCTGGCAGGCTCGATGGCGGCCTGATCCGCCAACATCACATGCGGCGCGCCATCACCCCCATGACCTCCGAAAACACCCGGTGCCGCAGGCCGGAGGAGGCCAGGTCGATGACCAGGCTGCGGCGGCAATAGGCACTCAGGTCCAGGCCAACGCCCACGGCGGACAGCTCGATGTCGCCGGCGGACTCGATGTCGCCAGCCACCTGCTGCAGGTGGCGGTCCAGGAACTGCGCGTCGTTGGCCAGGGTGGTGGCCGCGTCCATGGGGCAACCGTCGGAAATGAGGATCAGCAGCTTGCGCTGCTCAGGGCGCTCACGCAGGCGCTGCGCCGCCCATTGCAGGGCCTCGCCGTCGATGCCCTCGCGAAAGGCGTCTTCCTTGAGCATGGCGGCCAGGTCGCGCCGGGCGCGCCGCCAGGGGATCTCGGCATCCTTGAACACCAGGTGCAGCACCTCATTCAGGCGCCCCGGCCGCAGCGGGCGGCCGGCGCGCTGCCAGTCCTTCGCGGCGCGGCCGCCGTTCCAGGCGCCGGTGGTGAAGCCCAGGATCTCGCTGGTGGCCCCGGCCAATTCCAGCGCGCGGGCAAACACATCCACCATGGCCGAGACGGCCTGGCGGTGTGTGCGCATGGAGCCTGAACAGTCGATCAGAAAGGTGACGGCCGCATCGGCCACGGGCTCGCGCACGGGTTGGCGGAACAGCCGCCGCTCCGTGGGCGAGGTGATGAGCTGCGCGAGGCGCCGGCCGTCGATGAAGCCTTCCTCCTGCGCCTGCGCCCAGTCGTCGCGCAAGGGCGTGGCCAGCAGGGCCATCAGCTCGCGCGCCAGGCGCGCCACGTTCACGCCCTGGGCCTGCACGTGGCGGTCCAGCAACTCGCGGAACTCATCGAGCTGGGCCGCGCGCACCAGGGAGGAAGCCTGCACCTCACGGTCGTGGGCATCGGTGAACACGCGGTAGCGCTCGTCAGCCTCGCGCAGTTCGCGCCGCTCAGCCCGCACGGGCGCACCGGCATCGCCCTCGACATCGCCTTCCTCGAACTCCATGCGCATGCCCAGGGCGATGCGGTTGTCGAAGGGCTTGTCCTCGCCATCGCCTTCGGCGGCCAGCGCAGCGGCGTCGGCCAGTTGCTGTGCCACCCAGCGCGAGAGTTCCAGGGCCGGGGCCGCATAGGCAGCCTGGTCGGCACGGTGACGGCGCAGGCCGGCCAAGGCATGGCCGATGGCCGGGCCGATGCCCGCCCGGGTGGCCTCCATGAGGTCTTCGGTCTCTTCCATCGCCGGCTCGCCGGTCAGGCGCGAGCGGGTGATCTGGGCGACGGTGAACACCAGCAGCCCGCCGGCCGTCTCGGTCAGGCCGCCGTGGTGGAAGGCGCGCAGCCAGGCCTCGAAGCGGTGGCGCAGGTTGCGGCGCACGCCGGGCCACTCATCACTGGCCAGGGCCTCGACGCGGAACTGTTCGAACAGGTCGAACAGCGCACGCTCCACACGGTCTTCTGGCTGGTGCGCCCGGTGCAGTGCGGGGTCCGACCGCGAAAGCCGCAGCGCCAGGCCATCGGCCGCACCGCGGAAGGAGGCGTGGTCGTCGGTTTCATGCGAGGGGTGCAGGTGCGGGGCGAACAACGGCAGCCGTTGCCGCCCCCGATGCAAGCGCCGGCCGCGGAAGTGCAGCTCCCGCTCGCCCGCCAGCGCGCGGATGGCCGCGGCGCAGAGCTCGTCCAGCCGCTGCTGGCGGCGCAGGGCCGCCTGGGGGGTCACGGTCTGGTCCATGGCGTCATGGTGGCCGGTGGGCGGGCTGCGGCCTGATCAGCCCGCCACCGTGCAGCCTGAAAGCGCCAGTTCCCGATCAAAGCAGCGCTGGAAAAACTCCGCCACCACCGGCTGTTCGGCGGCGTCGCACTTGTTGACGAAGGAAAGGCGCAGAGCCTGGCCGACATCGCCGAAAAGCTCCAGGTTCTCGGCCCAGGTGATGACGGTGCGAGGAGACATCAGGGTGGACAGGTCACCTGCCTCGAAGCCCTTGCGGGTGAGCGCAGCCAGCGCCACCATCTGGCGCACCAGCGCCTGGCCCTGCTCATGGGCGAGCGAGGGCACCCGCGCCGTGACGATGGCGGCCTCTTCCGCCGCCGGCAAGTAGTTCAGCGCGGCCACGATGTTCCAGCGGTCGATCTGGGCGTGGTTCAGGCGCTGCGCACCGTGATACAGGCCGTTGAGGTTGCCCAGACCCACCGTGTTGGCAGTGGCAAACAGGCGGAAGGCCGGGTGCGGCTTGAGCACGCGGTTCTGGTCCATCAGCGTGAAGCGGCCGTCGCGCTCCAGCAGGCGCTGGATCACGAACATCACATCCGGCCGGCCTGCGTCGTACTCGTCGAACACCAGTGCCACGGGCCGCTGCAGCGCCCAGGGCAGGATGCCCTCCTGGAACTCGGTGACCTGCTGGCCTTCGCGCAGCACCACGGCGTCGCGCCCCACCAGGTCCAGCCGGCTGACATGCCCGTCCAGGTTCACGCGCACGCAGGGCCAATTCAGACGCGCGGCCACCTGCTCCACGTGCGAGCTCTTTCCCGTGCCGTGCAGGCCCTGCACCAGCACGCGCCGGTCACGCGAGAAGCCGGCCAGCAGCGCCAGCGTCACGTCGGGGTTGAAGCGGTAGGCGTCATCCACATCAGGCACATGCTCGGTTCGCTGGCTGAAGGCCGGCACCGTCATCGGGCTGTCGATGCCGAAGGTGTCGCGCACGCTGACCTGGCGGTCGGGCTGCAGGGTGGTGAAGTCGCTCATGAAGTCTTTCGTTGCTCGGACGCAGGGGCGCCCTCTTCCAATCGGGTCAAGGCCTGGGCCGCCGCACGAAGCGCTGGCAACAGGGATTGCAGCTTGTCGCGGTTCAGGCGCATGGTCGGGCCCTGCAGGGCGATGCACAGGCTGGAGCGGCCCTTGGGCTCGGCTGCCGGCACGGGCACGGCTGCACAGGTCAGGCCCGGCAGGAACTCTTCGTGGTCAAACCCGCAGCCCTGGGTTTTCACGCGGCGCAACTCCTGCTCCAGCGCGCCCAGGTCGGTGGTGGTACGGGGGGTGCAGGCTTCCAGCGGCGTGGCGCCCAGCAGGCGCTGGCGCTGGGCCGGCGTCATCTGCGACAGAAACACCTTGCCGCTGGCCGAGCAGTGCACCGGCACGCGTGAGCCGGGCTGCAGGTAAAAGCGCAGCGGCGCGGCCGTTTCCACGCGGTCCAGGTACAGCACCTCGCCGCCAGACATGGCAGTGATGTTGCAGCTCTCGCCCACCTCATCCACCAGGCGGCGCAGCACCTGGTGGCGCGCCGCGTGCAGGCTGCTGTTGAGCAGCAGGTTCTCGGCCAGGCGGCGCAGGCGAGAGCCCGTGCCCCAGTGCCGGCCGTCGCCCTCACGCTGCAGCAGGCCCGCGGCCTCCAGTTGCTGCAGCATGCGGTGCAAGGTGGGCTTGGGCAGGCCAGTGGCTTCTGCCAGGCCCTGCAGGGTGTGCAGGTGGTCGCGCGAGGCCACGTGCTCCAGCAGTGACACCAGGCGCAAGGCCGGCGTGTCGCCCTGCACCTCGGCTTGTTCCGCCACCCGTTGAGACACCAGCTTCATGCAGCCGATGATAGCCGGCAGGCACCTTGAATTCCATCTTTTGTAATCTGGAGTTCCAAAAAACGGAATCGCTGGCTATCATCAAGCCCATCGACCGTCACCCAGCGCCATAAGGCGTCACCCGACAAGAGGAGCCCCCCATGAACGCACCCCAACCGCTTGCAGCCCGCACCGTCCCCGTGGGCCCCACCCGCATGACGCCCTCCGAGGCCTTTGTGGAGACCATGGTCGCCCAGGGCGTGGACACCATGTTCGGCATCATGGGCTCGGCCTTTATGGATGCGATGGACATCTTTGCGCCCGCCGGCATCCGCCTGATCCCCGTGGTGCACGAGCAAGGCGCCGGCCACATGGCCGACGGCTATTCGCGTGTGAGCGGACGCCACGGCGTGATCATTGGCCAGAACGGCCCGGGCATCAGCAACGCCGTGACGGCGATTGCCGCGGCCTACTGGGCGCACAGCCCGGTGGTGGTGATCACGCCCGAGACGGGCACCCTCACCCAGGGTCTGGGCGGCTTTCAGGAGGCGGCGCAGCTGCCCATGTTTGCCGAGTTCACCAAGTACCAGGCGCACGTCTCCAACAACAAGCGCATGGCCGAGCTGACCGCCCGCGCCTTCGACCGCGCGCTGCTGGAGATGGGCCCCACGCAGCTCAACATCCCGCGCGACCTGTTTTACGGCGACATCACGGTAGAGATTCCCAAGCCCATCCGCATCGAGCGCGGCGCGGGTGGCGTGGAGAGCCTGAACGCAGCCGCAGACCTGATTGCCAATGCCAAGTTCCCGGTGATGATTTCCGGCGGCGGCGTGGTGATGGGCGACGCCTTCAAGGAGGCCATCGCCCTGGCCGAGCGAATCGGCTGCCCGGTGGTCAACAGCTACCAGCACAACGACTCCTTCCCGGCCAGCCACCCGCAGTGGTGCGGCCCCCTGGGCTACCAGGGCAGCAAGGCCGGCATGCGCCTGATTGCCCAGGCCGACGTGGTGATCGCGCTGGGCACCCGCCTCGGCCCCTTCGGCACGCTGCCGCAGTACGGCATGGACTACTGGCCCAAGGGCGCCAAGCTGGTGCAGATCGACGCTGACGCCAAGATGCTGGGCCTGGTGAAGAAGGTGGATGTGGGCATCTGCGGCGACGCCAAGGCCGCGGCCGTGGCACTGCTGAATCTCCTGGCCAACCGCACCCTGGCCTGCGACGCCACGCGTGCCGAGCGCGCCGCCAAGACCGCCGAGGAAAAGGCGGCCTGGGAGAAGGAACTCTCTGAGTGGACGCACGAGAAGGACGCCTACAGCCTGGACATGATCGAGGAAGCCAAGGGCGAGAAGACGCCCACGGGCGGCCAGTGGCTGCACCCGCGCCAGGTGCTGCGCGAGCTGGAAAAAGCCATGCCCGCGCACGTCATGCTGTCCACCGACATCGGCAACATCAACTCGGTGGCCCACAGCTACCTGCGCTTTGAGGAGCCGCGCAGCTTCTTCGCGCCCATGAGCTTCGGCAACTGCGGCTACGCCCTGCCCACCATCATCGGCGCCAAGACCGCCCGGCCGGACCGCCCGGCCATCAGCTACGCCGGTGACGGCGCCTGGGGCATGAGCATGAGCGAGATCATGACCGCGGTGCGCCACGACATCCCGGTGACCTCGGTGGTGTTCCACAACCGGCAGTGGGGCGCGGAGAAGAAGAACCAGGTGGACTTCTACAACCGCCGTTTCGTGGCGGGCGAGCTCGAGAGCGAGAGCTTTGCTGGCATCGCGCGCGCCATGGGCGCCGAGGGCATCACGGTGGACAAGCTGGAAGACGTGGGCCCGGCGCTGAAGCGTGCGATCGACCTGCAGATGAACCAGCGTAAGACCTGCGTGATCGAGATCATGTGCACGCGTGAACTGGGCGACCCGTTCCGCCGGGATGCGCTCTCCAAGCCGGTACGTTTCCTGGACAAGTACAAGGACTACACCTGAGGTCTCGTCGCTTGGAAGTAGCGAAGTTTGCGCGATGCGGAGCAACGGGTCGCTGACTTTGGTGCCGCGTAGCCGCGTGGCGTTTCTTTCGCTCGGGCGGGAGACGATGCGCGGCGGCGCTCCGGCGGGTCGGCCGGCCCGCAGGGCCGGCTGCCCTGCGGTACTCGGGCTTCAGGCCCCGACGCCGAACTCGCTTCGCGCCTTGCGGCCGCTACGCTCAGACAGCGGCGCCGAGTCAGTTGAGGTAGCGCGCTGCGCGCGCGGGCCTGAACCCCTGCGCTCCTCGGCGACCCTCAGGCGCGCCGCCACGCATCACCTCCCGCCCTGGGCCAGCCAGATCGAAAAGGCATCACTGTTGACACGCGGCACGCTCTCGCGGTGGCTTGGTAGGCGTTGCGGCGCGCCTGTGGGGCGCCGAGGAGCGCAGGGTTCGGGCCCCGCGCGCGCCAGCGCGCTTCGTCCTCATGCTCGCCGCCGCTGTCTGAGCGCAGCGCCCCTGGGGCGCGAAGCGAGTTCGGCGGCGGGGGCCCGAACCCGAGCACCGCAGGGCAGCCGGCCCTGTGGGCCGGCCGACCCGCCGAAGCGCCGCGGCGCCTGCCAAGCCGCCGCGCGACAGAAAGAACACTTCCCCCAACAGGCCGGCGACGAAACATGACCTGCCGGCTCCTCACCCTCAATGCCGGCTCGTCGTCGATCAAGTTCGCACTGTTCAGCGTGGAGGGTGGGCTGCAGCAGGCCGAGCACCAAGGCCAGGTGGACGGCATCGGCACCCGCAGCGGCCCGGCAGACCACACCCGAGCGCTGCAGCAGGTGATGGCGCGGATTGGCGGCGCAAACATCGCCGCGGTGGGCCACCGCATCGTCCACGGAGGCACGCGCTTCGAGACGCCTTGCCTGATCGACGAGCAAGTCGCAACAGACATCGAATCCCTCACCCCCCTGGCCCCCCTTCACCAGCCCCACAACCTGGCCGGCGTGCGCGCGGCGCAGGCAGCATTTCCGGGGGTACCGCAGGTGGCCTGCTTCGACACCGCCTTCCACCGCACCATGCCCGAGGTGCAACAGCGCTTCGCCCTGCCAGATGAACTCTTCCAACGCGGCATCCGCCGCTACGGCTTCCACGGCCTGAGCTACGAGTCCATCACCCTGCAGTTGCGCCAACAACACCCCGCGCTGACAGCAGGCCGCGTGGTCGTGGCGCATCTGGGCAATGGCTGCTCGATGTGCGCGGTGCAGGACGGCCGCTCGGTCGCCACCACCATGAGCTTCTCGCCGCTGGACGGCCTGACCATGGGCACGCGCTGCGGGCGGCTGGACGCCGCCGTGGTGCTGCACCTGCAACAGCAAGAGGGCTTCAGCACCGAGGAAGTCTCGCGCCTGCTGCACAAGGGCTCGGGCCTGCTGGGTTTGTCAGGCCTGTCCAGCGACATGCGCGAGCTGGAAGCCGCAGCCCGCACCGGCCACGCAGGCGCCCAACGGGCGATGGAACACTTTGCGGAACAGGTGCTGAAGGAACTCGCCGCGCTGGCCGCCACCCTGCGGGGCCTGGACGCGCTGGTGTTCACCGGCGGAATTGGCGAAAACGGCGCAGCGCTGCGCGAACGCATCGTCGAGGGTGCAGCCTGGCTGGGCCTGCGGCTGGACCCCGAAGCCAACGCCCGCGGCCCGGGCACCATCACCATTCAGGGCAGCCCCGTGCAGG
>JBIKMY010000063.1:0-8419 GCA_044358945.1 Rubrivivax sp. | reverse complement strand
CCGAAGCCCGCGCTGCGCCCTGATGGGTGGTGCACGCGGCCCGCCTCGACGCGCAGCTCGGCCGCCGGCACCCCCCACTGCGCCGCAGCCGCAGCCACCAGCATCGCGCGGGCCGAGGCACCGGCCTCGCGCATGGGCAGCCACAGGTCCTTCATGCTCGAACTGCCGCCGGTCATCATCACGCCGATCTCGCGCATCGTGCGCGCGGTCATGCGGCCGGCCAGGCGCTTGAGCAGGCCCTGGTCGTCTGGGTGGAAAGGCAGCCCGTCCACGACCGTGGTGAGGTTGTTGTAGATGGCGTCGATGGGTGGATGCTCCACCTGCACCCGGGCCCAGTCGGCATCCAGTTCGTCGGCCAGTACCATGGCCAGGCCCGTGAGCACGCCCTGGCCCATCTCGGACTTGGGCACCATCACCGTGACGCGGCCGTCCAGGCCGATGCGCAGCCAGCCGTTGAACGGCCGCTCCCCTTCCGGGGCTGGCAAGGGCTGCGAAGGCACTAGGCGCTGGCGCGGCGGCATCAGGGTCCAGCCGATGGCCAGCCCCGTGGCGGCAGCGCCGACTCCCAGGGTGGTCAGCAGGAAGCGTCGGCGGGCGGGGCGGTGCATGGGAACGGACAATAAACCCGACACCATGGTGCCATGTCAAGCCCATGTGCCCGAAAGATGCTGGCTGAATCCTGCAGCGGGCTGCGCGCGCGAACCAAGTCAACTGCTTGATGTCGTCCCCACAGCGCATCCCGTCATCGCGCGAGAGGTTACAGCAGTTCCAGAGCTACTGGACCAAGGTAGAAGGATTCATCGAGGTTTCGTTTCCGCGGTCATCGAAGTACCATTGCTGGCGTGACGCTCAAGCAATCCAACCCGCACCTGAAGTCAGCCGCAGTCCGTGAGGCTGCGCTGCGGGTGTCTGCCCGGACGTCATCGGCCGTGGAAGGCATCCGCGCCCCGTTCGTCAAAGGGGCGCAGTCCGCGTCGCCCGCCAGCACAGAAGCTTTCATCGAGCACTGGAAGCAGCGCGTCGGGGCGAACGCGCGATGACGCGGCCAAACATCGCCGTCAGCGGCCTATAGTCGCGGCCCATCGCCGCCTGAATGGCGGCGATGTATGCAGGGCGACCACGCCCCGCCAGCGGCGAGAAGTCCAGCGGTGGCAGCCCCGCCTGCAAGGCCATCAGCAGGGCCAACAGTCGCGCAAGACGCCCGTTGCCCTCTCGGAAAGGGTGGATCAGGATCAGTTCGGCATGCACCTCGGCCAGGGCCGCCGCAATCGCGTTATCCCGCCCTGGGTGGCATGGCGTGTGTCGTGCAAGCGGGCTGCGTTGCAGTTCACGCATCAACCCCGCGATCAGCGGCGCGTGTGCGAACTGGAAACCGCCTTTGCCGATGTTCACGCTGCGGTAGTCGCCTGCCCATTCGTAGATGGGACCGAGCCAGAGGCGGTGGAGGTTGCAGATGTCCGAGGCGGTGAAGCGGTGTTCGGGGCCAAAGTGGTCGAGCGCAGCCTCCTGCGCGATCAGCAGAGCTTGCGACTCGGCCTCATTCATGTCGCGTACGCGCGTGATGCCGAGCCGGTTGCGCAGCACGCGGCCACGAGAGCCAAGCTGAAACTCCGCCTCCGGCCCGGTGGCCATGTACTTGCGGTTCATGCCGCCGCCTCCTGCTCCTGCCACGCCTTCAGCGTCCGCCCCTGCGCGTCCTTCCACTCGATGCGCCCGTGACAAGGGTTCGGCCCCAACTCCCACACGGCCACACCGCGCGCTGCGTGCACATGGGCAGCCTTCAAATCCTGCACGGCCCAGCCCGCTGCACTGAGCAGTTGATCGATGGCCACGCGTGCCTGTTGCTCAGGGGTGAGCATGGGCTTGTGTTGTCCTCTTCGGTCTCCCTGGGCTAGTGATGCTATCCCAGCCACGACGCCGGCACCTTCACCGGCATGTCCAGCAGGACAGGACCAGGGCCCTGCCGAGGTGCGTCGGTGGGATGCCCCCAGACATCGTCACTAGTCTGCTGACACCACGTTGTCAGCAGGGGGCGTGCATGCTTGCGAGCCTTGCCACAACACATTCGAAAGATCCTCATGCACAAGCCAATCGGCTGGCCAAAAGAACGCACCGTCCCCCGCACGGGTACCTTCATGGCGGGCGGCCTGAGTGCGCAGCCGTGATCGCCCTGGAGCCGATGGACATCCGCATGACGCCGTCCCTGGCCCGGGCGCGGCGCAACTGGATTGCCGTGGCCTGCCGGGAGCACGCGCTGAGGGGATGCGCGCAGCCCGACCAGGGCTTCATGCAGGTTTGCCATGGCCGGCGCGCACCACTCCAGCGCCTGGAACCGGGCGACCGCGTGGTGCATTACTCCCCCATCCACACCATGGGCGGCAAAGACAAGGTCCAGGCCTTTGTAGCTGCCGGATTGGTGTTGCCGGGGCAACCCTACCCCTTTGACATGGGTGGAGGGTTTGTTCGGCACCGCAGGGACGTGGCGTATCTGCCGGTGCAGCCCGCACGCATCGAGCCGCTTCTCGATGAGCTGGAGCTCGTGGAGAACCGGCAACGCTGGGGCTACAAGTTCCGTTTTGGCCTGTTTGAAGTGGGCCATACCGACATGCGGCGTATCCTGCGGGCCATACAGGCGCCCCTGGCCGCGTTCCACCTGGCCTAGGTGAGTCGGGGGCGTGGGGCTCACGCCTGGCGCCTGCGCCGTGCCGACCGCTTGTTCCAGATCGTCCAGCTCGTACGAGGGCGCCGCCTGAGCACGGCCGCATGGCTGGCGCAACGGTTGGAGGTGAGCGAGCGCACCGTCTACCGTGATGTGGCCGACCTGCAGGCGCAGGGTGTGCCCATCGAGGGTGAGGCCGGGGTCGGTTACCGCCTCGGGCGGGGCTTTGACTTGCCGCCACTGATGTTCTCCGCACAGGAAGCGCAGAGCCTGGTGGCCTGCGTGCGCATGGCGCAGGCGTGGCAGGACCCGGCGCTTGCTCAGGCCGCGCAGGTCGCGCTGGGCAAGGTCTTGTCGGTCTTGCCTCCTGCCGCACGCGCCGCAGCGCAAGCCATGGCCGTGTTCGCGCCCCCCATCGGTCTGGAGCCGGCCGTGCAGGACGCCCTGGCGGGTTTGCGCAGCGCGGCGCACCAGCGCGAACGCGTGCTGCTCACTTACCAGGACGCCAGAAAGCAGCTGTCAAGGCGCACCGTACGGCCGCTGGCCTGCTTCTTCTGGGGCAAGGAGTGGGCCTTGGTGGCGGGCGCCGGTGCCCCGTTCCACGGCGAGGCCGGCAAGACGCTGGGTGACTTTCTGCGGCGCGTCGCGCCTGAGGGCATCCTGGGCCGACTGACCGAGGGTTCCTGAGGTCAGTCTCGATCGGCCTGACCGAGGGTTCCTGAGGTCAATGCCGGTCGGCCTGCGGGGCCACGCTCGGGCCTCCTGCCTCGCCCTCCAACGACGCCGGCATCCTCACCTGCATGTCCAGCAGCATCTGCGCCAGGCCCTTGCCCAGCGGGTCCATGCGGCGCGAGGCGGGGCCGCCGCTGTCCAGGGCTGTGGGAGGTCAGTCTTCCATTCGGCACATTCATGTCTTATATTAGGACACGAAATTATGCGACACGTCCCCAAACTCCCCAGCCCTCGCCGCACCTACCAGCAGGTGGCGCGTGCGCATTCCACGCAAGAGACAGAGCGCCGCGTGCTCGAGGCGGCGACTCAACTCTTCGCCGAGCGCTACTACGACGACGTGCATATCGAAGACGTGGCGCGCCTGGCAGGCGTCACGACGAAGACGGTGCAGCGCCGCTTCGGCGGCAAGGAAGGGCTCGCGCAGGCTTTCCTCACGGCGGCCGGCAAGCACAACGCCGAGTTGCGCGACCGCGTGCCCGCAGGGGATCCGGCGCTGGCGCTCGACTTCATCCTCGGCATGTACGAACCGCTGGGGGATACGTTGATGCGGACGTTGTCGCTCGATGGCCGCATCCCCGTGGTCACGACCATGGCAGAGACCGGCCGCGCGCTGCACTGGGCCTGGCTGGAGCGCGTCTTCAGCCCGCTGCTGGCGCACGACGTCTCGGTGCGGCAGGGCCAACTCGCGCAGCTCCTCCTGGCAACCGACGTCTACGCCTGGAAGCTCCTGCGCCGCGACAGGGGCCTCAGCCTCGCGCAGACCCGCGACGTGCTGCTGCGGCTCGTCAACGACTCACTCGCTCGCACATCCGCCGGCCCATCCCCCCAAGGAGCTTGACATGCGAATCGTCTTCTTCAGCTACGGAACGCGCGGCGACGCCCAGCCCCAGGTGGCGCTGGCCGCCGGCCTGCGGGAGCGCGGCTTCGAGGCCCGCGTGGCGGCGCCCGAGAACCTGCGGAGTTTCGTGGAACGCGCCGGCATCGAGTACGCGCCGCTGCATGGCAACTCCCAGACCATCCTCGAGTCGGAGGAAGGGCAGCGCTGGCTTCGCTCGGGCAACGTACGGGCCTTCATGAGCTCGGTGGCGAAGATCGCACGCGAGATCGATCCCCACGTCTTCGCGAGCGGCCTCGAGGCCGCCCGCGGCGCGGACGTCATCGTGGGCGGTACGCTGATCGAAGAGCTGTCCGTGACGCTGGCGGAGCACCTGCGCGTGCCGTTCACCTTTGCCCACACCATCCCGGCCGAGCCCACGGGCGAGTACCCGAACCCGCTGGTGGCCACGTCCAAGCTCCCGTTCGCGTTCCTGAACCGCGCGACCTACGCCCTGTTCCGGCAGCTCGCCTTCCCCATCCACCGCGACGCGATCAACGTCTTCCGCCGCGAGCTCGGCCTGCCGCCGCAGACCGCCATCGCCCTGGGCCGCGCTCGACAGCTGGGCCTGCCGGCGCTGCAGCTCTGGAGCAGACACCTCGTGCCTCACCCCGCCGACGCCGACGCCCAGGCCGTGACCACGGGCTCCATCCGCGTACCGGCGGCGGTGCGCGCACGGCTTGGCGAGGCCACACCGCCGCCCGAACTGGCCGCATGGCTCGACGCAGGCCCTGCGCCGGTGTACGTCGGCTTCGGCAGCATGCCCATGCCCACGCTGGAGGCCTTCAGCCGGGACGTGCTCGCACTGGCTGAGTCGCTTGACCTGCGCTTCATCGTCTGTGGCGGCTGGAACGACACCGAGGCGGTGAGCGCCCTGGCCGGGCCACGGGTGCACTTCGTACGCTCGGTCGATCACAGCTGGCTCTTCCCGCGCTGCTTGGTCGTGGTGCACCACGGCGGCGCCGGCACCACCTTCGCGGCTGCCGAGTCCGGCGTGCCTTCCGTCATCTGCTCCTTCTTCGCCGATCAACCTTTCTGGGGCAGCCGCATTGCCGCCCTGGGCACCGGTGCTCACGTCCCCTTCGTGAAGCTGAATCAGCGCACGCTGCGCTCTGCGCTGCAGCGCGCACTCGATGAGGACACCCGCCGCAAGGCCGCCGAGCTCGGCCGAAAGCTGCGCGACGAAGACGGCAACGCCCGGGCCCTGGACGCGCTCGAAGGCATCATCCAACGCGGCGCGCGCGCCGCTTGAGGGGAAGAACCCGCGGCGCTCGCGGCTGTAGGTGAGCAGGCCGGCGCCGCTGAGGGCCTCGTCCATCGGGAAGTTGATGGGGTGGATCTCAGCGGCCCGTAGGCCTGTGGGCGCCGTACATCTGCCTGAGCTTCATCTTCTGAAGCTTGCCCGTCGCCGTGTGGGGCAGGTCATCGACGAAGACGATGTCGTCTGGCAGCCACCAGGTGGCCACCCTTTCCGCAAGGAAGTCCAGCAAGTCTTTCTTGCTGACATCCTGACCCGGGCGCCGCACGACCAGCATCAACGGCCGCTCCTGCCACTTGTCGTGGGCGATCGCGATGACAGCCGCTTCGGCCACGCAGGGGTGTCCGACGGCGGCGTTCTCCAGAGCTATAGACGAGATCCATTCACCGCCAGACTTGATGAGGTCCTTGGCACGGTCGGTGATCTGCATGTAGCCGTCTGCGTCGATGGTCGCGATGTCGCCGGTGTCGAACCAGCCTTCCTCGTCCAGGATGGCGCCTCCTTCAGCACGGAAGTAGCCCGATGCGATCCAGTGGCCACGCACGAGCAGGTGCCCGACGGCCTGGCCATCGTGGGGCAGCTCCTTGCCGTGGTCATCGACCAGCTTGATCTGCACACCGTAGGGGACGCGGCCCTGCTTGGCCTGCAGCGTCACGTATTGCTCCGTCGTCAGGTCGCGGTGCTTGCGCAGGGGGTTGGCGAGAGTCGCAAGCGGAGAGGTTTCGGTCATGCCCCACGCGTGCAGGACGCGCGTGCCGAACTCATTGGCGAACGTCTCAACCACGGCGCGCGGCGCGGCAGCTCCGCCGATCAGCACGCGCTCGAGGCACAGGTCCTCGCGCGGCTTGAGACCCTGGGTCGCGACGTGCTGCTGCAGGCCCATCCAAACGGTCGGAACGCCCAGCGCGACGGTAACGCGCTCCGCCTTCATCGCGGCGTATATGCTGGCCCCGTCCAGTCCCGATCCGGGCAACACCATGCTCGCGCCCGAGAGCGCGCAGGCATAGGGCATGCCCCAGGCGTTGACGTGGAACATGGGCGAGGCCATGAACAGCATGTCGCGGGCCGACATGCCCATGCCGTCGGTCATGCAGGCGAGCGACGCATGCAGCAGCGTCGAGCGGTGCGTGTACAGCACGCCTTTGGGATTGCCCGTCGTGCCAGACGTGTAGCACAGCGAGGACGCCGAGCGCTCGTCGAGCATCGGCCATTCCAGGGCGCCGTCTTGAGCCGCAACCAGGTCCTCGTAGCAGAGCAGGTTCGGAATCGCCTCGGCGGGCATGTGATCGCGATCCGTCATCACGACGAAGTGACGCACGCTGTTGAGCTGCTTCGCGAGCGTTGCGACCAAAGGCGCGAAGCCCACGTCGAAGAAGAGGACCTGGTTCTCGGCATGGTTGACGATGTAGGCGATCTGCTCGGGGAAAAGACGCGGGTTCACCGTGTGCAAGACCGCACCCATGCCGGAAACGCCGAAGAACAGCTCAAGGTGGCGATAGCCGTTCCAAGCCATGGTGCCCACGCGGTCTCCCTCGCGGATGCCCAGCGCGATCACGGCCTGCGCGAGTTGGCGCGCCCGCCGAGCGACGTCGACATAGCTGCAGCGGTGTGCGGGCGCGCCGGGCATGTGCGACACGATCTCCGCGCTCTGGTGTACCTTCGCTGCGTGCTCGATCAGCGACGAGATCAGCAGAGGATGATGCTGCATCAGTCCAATCATGAGAACCCTCAACTTGTGTGCCGTCCGGAATTGTAGGAAACCGGTCAAGGTGCGAGCCCTGTCACAAGGCAAGAGGCCGTCCGCAGGAACGATCCCGTGTCCGCGTCCAGCAGGCCTTTAGGTCAACACCTTCTGCACGGTGCGGGGGCAGAAGGCGATGCAGCGGACGTGGAAGCACTTTTCAGCGGCTCAGGAAACATCTGACGTGGCCGCCAGCAGGCACGCCGCTACCGCCTCAGCTCTACTCCAGCCACGACGCCGGCACCCGCACCGGCATGTCCAACAGCATCTGCGCCAAGCCCTTGCCCAGGGGGTCCATGCGGCGCGAGGCGGGGCCGCCACCGTCCAGGGCCTCGTGCAGCAGGAAGTTCATGGCGTGGATGCCGGGCAGGTGGAAACGCTGCACGGGGCCGTGCACCAGGTGCGCCAGGTAGGCGGCCACCGCCTGCGGCGTCAGGCGCGCCCACAGCAGCGGCAGCCACTCGGGGCGGCGGGCGATGACGCCGATGTTGGCGGTGTTGCCCTTGTCGCCGCTGCGCGCCCAGGCCAGGCGCACCAGCGGTACATCCACCAGGGGCTCGTCGGCGTCCACCCAGGGGCCGGGCTCGGGGGTCTGCTGGTGCACCAGGGCCGGCCCGCCCTCCATCACCCCCTGCAGCGGCACCTCGATCGGCAGCGCACGGCCCTCCATCACCACCTGCACCGGCACCGCCGCCTTGTCGACGAAGAAGGCCAGGGGCTTGATGAGGGGCGAGGGCGAGGGCCGGCCGCCGCCTGGGCTGGTGGTGCCGGGCGACCAAGACGTGCCCGCAGGCGCGATCTCGCGGGCGAAGATCTCCAGCGCCGGTTTCATCGCATGGTCGGCCACCACGCGCAGCAGCACCTCACGCGCCGCGCCGGTGCGGGCGTGCGGGCCATACAGCGTTTCGGCACCCAGCAGCTCCACGGCGGTGGCCTTGAAGTCGGGCAGGCCCTGGGCCTGCAGGATGCGGCGCACGCGCTCCAGGATGGCTTCGCCCGTGCGCCGGGCCTTGGCGGCGGCGTCCATGCCCACGATCACCAGCGTGCCGGCGCAGCGGTAGCCGTCCAGCGCCGTGGCCGAGACCTTGTATTGCGCCGTGGGCGCCGCGCCGCGCGCGCCGGTAACTTCCACGCGGTCGGGCCTCAACTGTTCGA
>JBIKMY010000062.1:0-8476 GCA_044358945.1 Rubrivivax sp. | reverse complement strand
TGTGGTTCAGCGAGCGCGAGATCCACGCCCTGCTGACCATGCACCAGCTCATCCAGGGGCTGGACGAAGGGGGGCTGTTGTCGCGCCATCTGCAGCCGCTGCTGGAGAAACTCCAGGGCATGCTCGGGCCCGACGACAAACAGGCTCACTCCCTGATGCGCCGGGTGCGGATCGTCAGCGCCGGCCGGCGTCCGGTGCCCAGCAAGTGGTTCGAGTTGTTCGGTGACGCCCTGGTGCGCCGTCGGCGTGTGCACATGCGCTACCAGACGCGTGGCCGCCAGGCGGTGACGCAGCGCGATGTGTCACCCCAGCGCCTGGTTCACTACCGCAACACCTGGTACCTGGACGCCTGGTGCCACCAGAAGGAGCAGTTGCTGCGCTTCGCGCTGGATGCCGTGGAGCAGGCCTCCATTCTGGAACTCAAGGCGCGTGAGGTGCCCGTCAAGACGGTGGAGGCGGCGCTGGACGCTGGCTACGGCATCTTTGCCGGGGCCCGTGCCCAGTGGGCCACGCTGGCGTTCTCCGCCGAGGCCGCGCGTTGGGTGGGCAGGGAGGAGTGGCACCCGCGGCAAAAGACCCGCTACCTGCCGGATGGCCGGTTCGAAATGCGTGTGCCTTATGCCAACGAGACCGAGCTGGTCATGGACGTGCTGCGCCACGGAGGCGAGGTGGCCGTGCTGGCGCCCGAGTCGCTGCGCGCGGCGGTGCAGGCGCAGCTCAAGGCGGCCCTGAAGTCCCACGCGGTGGCTTGATGGCCATCAGGGCGGCGAAGGCTACCAGGCCCAGCCCCGCCGACAGCCACATCGCCTGCGCCCCCCAGCGCTGAAGCGCCAGCCCGAACAGCACGGGCGCCAGCGCCTGGGCCACGCGTGCGGGCATCCTCATCCAGCCCTGGCGGGCGCCGTAGCCCGCGGGTCCAAACAGCACCAGGGGCAGCGTGCCCTTGGCAATCGTCATGATGCCGTTGCCCGCGCCGTGTAGCAGCGCGAATGCCGCGGCCCCGGGCCCGCCCAGCGCCATCAGGACGAGCACGCCCACGGGATGGGCCAGCCCGGCCAGGCGCGCCGACAGCAGCGGATGGATGCGGCGCAGCAGTCCGAACTCGAGCAGCCTGCCGGCCACCTGTGCCGGGCCCACCAGGGCCCCGATGGCGACGGCGGCAGCCAGCGTGGCGCCGCTGGCCTGCAGCAGCGCCGGCAGGTGGGTGGCCATGGCTGTGCTGATGAACCACACCAGCGCGAACACCACGGCCAGCAGCACGGCCGAGCGCAGCTCGCCAGGCTGGGTGGTGGCGCTCGGCTCATGGGTTGGCGGTGTCGCCGGCGCTGCGCCAGGGGTGGACAGCGCTTCGTCAGCGCTCGGTCCCGGCAGCGGCCGGGCGCGGGGAACGATCAGGTTCAAGGGGATGCCCAGCACCAGGTGCAGCGCGGCCCAGCCCAGGCAGGCACCGCGCCAGCCCCACTGGGTCTCCATCCAGGCCGACAAAGGCCAGCCCACCGTGCTGGCGAAACCGGCAATCAAGGTGATGCCGGTGATGGCGTTGCGCGAGTCCTGGCCGTACAGCCGTACCAGGCTGGCGAAAGCCGCCTCGTACAAGCCGCAGCCCATGCCCAGACCGATCAGCACCCAGGCGGCGAACAGGCCCCAGGGCCCCTGCGCCTAGGCCAATGCCGTCAAGGCCAGCGCGAACAGCACGTTGGTGCTCAGCAGCACAGGACGGCCACCGCGCCGGTCGATGGCCCGGCCCGCCGCCGGACCCACCAGGGCGGAGACGATCAGTACGAGCGAGAAGGCCAGATGGACGGTGGGCACGGCCACGCCCAGTTCTCGCGCCATCGGGGTGGCGAGCACCCCAGGAAGGTAGTAGCTGCTGGCCCACGACAGGGTCTGCGCGCTGCCCAGTGCCGTGACGGTGCGCCAACGCGGCGTGGGGCCTGGTGGGGCTGTCGCAAACATGCACAGATTGTGGCGTGCCGGCTCTGCGCGCTGGCTGCGACCCCGGCAGCCGTGTGCGGCACAGGGTGCGGCATCGGCGCGGCGCTGCCCAGCGACAATGGCCACGCGACATGAACTCCGGTGCCCTCTACGCCCTGCTGGCCTTCGGCATCTGGGGCCTGTATCCCCTGTACCTGCGTGAGCTCGCCTCGGTGTCCTCGGCGGAGATCGTGCTCCACCGTTCGGTCTGGTCGCTGGTCTTCCTGCTGGGCGTGCTGGCGGTGTTGCGCCGCTGGGCCTGGCTGGCAGCGCTGCTGAGGGCGCCCCGCCAGATGCTGATGCCGTTGGCCAGCGGTTTGCTGCTGGCGCTGAACTGGCTGATGTACGTGTACGCCGTGCAGTCGGCCCAGGTGGTGGAAGCCAGTCTGGGTTACTTCATCAACCCCTTGATCAGCGTGTGCCTGGGCGTGGTGGTGCTGCGCGAGCGGCTCCAGCGCGTGCAGTGGGTGGCTGTGGCCTTTGCTGCAGCGGGGGTGATGTGGCTGACCTGGCATACCGGGCGGCTGCCTTGGCTGGGTCTGGCCCTGGCGGTGACTTTTGCCGTCTACGGCCTGCTGCGCAAGACCTCGGCGCTCGGGCCGCTTGAGGGGCTGACGCTGGAGACCCTGCTGATCGCGCCCCTGGTGTTGCCGTGGTTGGTCGGGATCACTTGGTCGGGCACGGGTGCCTTGGCCACGGGCAGCCCCACTCTCGTGTTCTGGCTGGTGATGGCCGGCCCGCTCACGGCCGTGCCGCTGATGATGTTTGCGGCGGCGGCCAGGCGTTTGAAGCTGGCCACCGTCGGCCTGTTTCAGTACCTGTCGCCGTCGCTGCAACTGGCCATCGGCGTGGCCGTCTTTGGTGAACCCTTTGACAGCCAGCGCTTGGCCGGCTTTGTGCTCATCTGGACCGGGCTGGCGGTCTACACCGCCCATTCGCTGGGCCTGTCCCGCAGGGCCGCGGCTGGCTGATCAGCGCAGGTCGCCGGCCAGGCTGGCCAGGGTGTCGGCCGAGATCGTCACGTGCTGCGGGTAGTTGGTGTGGTCGCAGCCCAGCTTGACATTGGCGCCGGCGAGGATGGCCTCACGCGCTGCCTTGGGGAACTGAAAGCGCACGAAGTGCACTGAAGACGTCTTCTCGTCGTTCTCGCGGTCCAGGTCTTCGTCGGCGATGGCGTAGACCCGTGCATGGCCTTCCACCTCCACAAACATCCGGTCTTCCACGCCGATCAGCCGGGCCAGCTCGCGCTTGCGCTCGTGCGGATCGGGGTACTCGATCAGCATCGTGGCCTTCCAGTTGCTGCCGTCCGGGATCAGCGGCGCATAGGCCTCGATCTCGCTGAGGATGCCTTCCTCATCGAAGATCTTCTCGATGTGCAGCATCTCCTGGATTTGCCGGCGGATGGTCTTCTCGTCCTCGAATTGCAGCGTCATGTGCTCGCCCAGGCCCACGCTGCGCAGCTTGCGGTGGGCAATCGCCTCGGGCTTGCTGCTCTTGCGGATCTTGGCGTAGGCCTCCAGGGTGAGGAGGTTGTCACGGGTGAGGGTGGCCATGGTTCAGACTCCTGTGGGAGAGGTGATGTGAATGCGGTTGAGCTCGGCGATGCGTGCGGACCTTGTGAGCGGTCTCACAGACCGTAGGCCCGCCGCACCAGGCTGAGCGGGTGCTGCAGGGCCTTGGCGGGCGTCCCCGCCTGCGCCATGCCCTGGGCGATGTGGTGCCCGGCCAGCGCGCAGTCGCTGCTGATGAAATCGGGCTCGTCCTTGGCCATGGCCTTGAACACGGGCTTGCCGATCTTCATGGCCACCGGGTGGTAGGCGGTCTTCACGCCGTAGGTGCCGGCATGACCGGAGCAGCGCTCGACGGTGTTGAGCTTGACTTCCACGGTCTGGCCGATGAGCTTGAACATCTCTTCGGTCTTCTTGCCGATGTTCTGCACGCGGCCGTGGCAGGGGATGTGGTAGCTCACCTTGCCGAGTGCCGCCTTGAAGTCGGTCTTGAGCAGGCCGTCCTTGTGGCGGGCCACGAAGTACTCGAAGGGATCAAACATCGCCTTCTTCACCGCCTGCGTGTCGGCGCAGTCGGGGAACATCAGCGGGATCTCCTGCTTGAACATCAGGGTGCAGCTGGGCACGGCGCTGACGATGGCGTAGCCCTCTTGCGCGTAGCGGGCCAGCACCGGAATGTTGGCGGCCTTGCTCTTGGCCACGGAGTCCAGATCACCGAGCTCCAGCTTGGGCATGCCGCAGCAGCTCTCCTTGTCGACGATGACGTAGGGAATCTCGTTGTGGTCCAGCAGCTTGATCAGGTCTTCGCCGATGCCCGGCTCGTTGTAATTGACGTAGCAGGTGGAGAAGATGGCCACCTTGCCCGGTGTGCGCTGGCCCTTGACGGCGGGGAAGGTCGTGTTGCTCATGGCCCGGCCCCAGCGGAAGCGCTGTGGTGCCAGGGTGGGCATCCAGGCGTCGGGATGAACACCCAATTGGCTGTCCATCAGCTTGCGCGCCGTCTTGGTCTTGTTGATCGCGTTGACGGCCTGCACCACGATGGGAATGCCGGCAAAGCTACCGTGGGTGTCGGTGGAGGCGAGGAACTTCTCCTTCGCGCTGACTTCGCCCTTCTTGTGCTTGATGGCCTTGGCACGCAGCATCAGGTGCGGAAAGTCCAGATTCCAGGCGTGCGGCGGTGTGTACGGACACTTGGTCATGTAGCACAAGTCGCACAGGTAGCACTGGTCGACCACCTTCCAGTAAGCTTCCTTCTTGACACCGTGCACCTCCCCATCGTCGGTGGCGTCCACCAGATCGAACAGCGTGGGAAAGCTCTGGCACAGGCTCACGCAGCGGCGGCAACCGTGGCAGATGTCGAACACCCGCTCCATCTCCTTCATGGCGGAGCCTTCGTCGTAGAACTCGGGGTTCTGCCAGTCCAGCGGATGCCGGGTCGGGGCTTCGAGGTTGCCTTCACGCATGGGGGACGCTCACGGGAAATGGGGTGGGGGGAAAAGGGAGAGCTTGGAAGGAAAACAAGGGGCACGCAGCCCCTTGTTTGCACTGGCGGGTGTAGGTCAGTCGACCAGCGCGTCCAGGGCCTTCTGGTAGCGGTTGGCGTGCGAGCGCTCGGCCTTGGCCAAGGTTTCGAACCAGTCGGCTATCTCGTCGAAACCTTCGTCGCGAGCGGTCTTGGCCATGCCCGGGTACATGTCGGTGTACTCGTGCGTTTCGCCAGCCACTGCAGCAGCCAGGTTCTGACGGCTGGAGCCGATGGGCATGCCGGTGGCCGGGTCACCCGAGCCGTTCTCGAGGAACTCGAGGTGGCCGTGTGCGTGGCCGGTTTCGCCTTCAGCCGTGGAGCGGAAAAGCGATGCCACGTCGTTCTGGCCTTCCACGTCAGCCTTGTTTGCGAAGTACAGGTAACGGCGGTTGGCCTGGGATTCGCCGGCGAAGGCGTCCTTCAGGTTCTGCTCGGTCTTGGATCCTTTGAGTCCCATGGGATTGGCTCCTGTGAGTTGGGGTTCTGCGAAGGGTTTGCGGTCTGTCTGTTGCTGTCTTGGACAACCAACAACCTGCACGTTACCAAAGCCTGAAAGGCGGGGCCAATCGAAAGCTTCAATCCATGTGATTGAGTCAGGCAATGCCCGACCGGAAGCTGATAGGCGTCAATTCTGTGGTCGCCTGCGTCGGCAGCCGACTCATCCTGCGGCATCAATTCCCATCGTCTGCAGGGCCAGGGTGTGCAGACGGCTGCCCGGCTTGAGCAGGCCGTCGAGCACGGTGAAGTGGTCCGCATCCGGGATGGCCTCGCACACGGGAACGGCTCTCTTGCCCCAGCGCCGGCGGATCAGTCGGTTGTGCCGCAGGAACTCCTGGCTTTCCAGCGCACCGGCCACGGCCCGCAGCGTACCTGTCGGGGCGGGAAACCCGGCCGGACTCAGGCGCCGAACCGAGCGCGGCGTCAGGCGCAGATCGGCCTGCAGGAAGGGCGTGCGCCGGAGCGGGTCCAGGTCGAACACACCCGAGAGGGACAGGGCCGCCTTCACCAGATCGGCTGGGAGGTCGTCGCCCACGCGCTGCCACTGGGCGCTCAGCAGCATGGCCGCCAGGTGCCCGCCGGCGGAATGTCCGGCCACGCTGATGCGGCTGGGGTCCGCGCCCAGTTCGGCTGCATGCCGCCAGCACCAGGCCAGGCTGCGCGTCATCTGCAAGGCGATCTCTTCCATCCTCACGCTGGGGCACAGGGCGTAGTTGGGCACGACCACCACAGCACCCGCAGCGGTCAGGCTAGGGGCGATGAAGGAGTGGTCGGACTTGTCCAGGGAACGCCACCAGCCGCCGTGAACAAACACCAGCAGCGGGGCACCTGGTCCCGGGGCCTTTGACGCGCGCGGGCGAGGGGACGGGCTGAAGACGTCCAGGCGTTCGACATCGGAGTTGCCGTAAGCCACGTCCAGCCGGCAGTTCTGCGTGGCCCGCGCCGTCTGAGAATCCTGCGCCCATCGAGCCAGTATCTGCGCATGGCCGGGAACCCGTGCCCGGTTGTTGTACTGGGCCTCCAGCCAGGCGGGGTCTTGTGTGCGTGTCATTCGATGTCCTCCGGGTCGGCGCTTCAGTATGCCCGGCCCAGGCCGGGCCCCCTGGGCTTGCATGCGCGGCCGGCCTCAGGCCGGCGAGAATGACCCGGCCACTTCTGCGGGACCTCCTCTTGAACTCCACTCCCAAGCCCGATGTCTGCCAGCCCACGGGGTCGGCCGAACTGCCCATGCTGGACATCTACATGCCGATGATGAAGTCGGCGGCCATCGTGGCGGCGGCGCGGCTCGGGGTGTTTGAAGCGCTGTCCCGGGGCGCGCTGGACGTCGCCGCGCTAGCCCAGCAAACCCGATCCAGCCCTGAGGGTGTGCGCACCCTGGCCGACTTCCTGGTGGCGTTGGGCTACCTTCGCGGCAGCGAGGGCGGTTACGCCAACACCGAGAGCACCCAGCGATGGCTGACGAGCGCTGGCAGCATCGACTACACGCCCGGCGCCCTGTGGACCCATGAAGCCTGGTCCATGATGGGCGATCTGGACCGTGCCGTGCAGACCGGCCAGCCGGCGCAGACCCTGTGGCAGCGCATGGCGCTGGAACCCCAGCTCGGCCCGCTGTTCTCGCGCTACATGCATGCCTTCGCGCAGGACCTGGGGCCGGACCTGGTGGCGCACACCCCCGTCGAGCCCGGCCACCTGCGTCTGCTGGACCTGGGCGGCTCCCACGGCCTGCACACCATGCGGTTCTGCCGCGACCATCCGCAGTTGCAGGCGGTCATCGTGGACCTGCCCAGCGCGCTGACCGACACCCCCGCGTCCATCGCGGCGGCCGGTCTGTCCGAGCGCATCAGCACGCGGGCAGGCAACGTGCTGGATCTGGCCTGGGGTGAGGGCTACGACGTCGTGCTGTACCTGTCGGTGGGGCACAACCAGCAGGCGCAGGACAACCGCCGCGTCATCGCCGAGATCGCCCGCTGCCTGCGCCCCGGCGGCCTGCTGGTGGTGCATGACTACCTCGCCGGCACGCCCTTGAACGCCTTTCACGCCGCATTCCGACTCACCTTGCTCTTCGAAACCGGCACGCGCACCTACAGCGAGGCGGAGTACCGCGAGTGGTTCGATGCGGCCGGCTTTGCGAGCGCCCAGCGCATCGATCTGAACCCCCTGGAAAAAGGCTCCCTGCTCATCGCCCGGCGCTGAGGACGCAGCAAAGCCGTTCGTGAAGCCCCCGTGGCTGCAGGTGGAAGCGGTGGCCGATAGCATCCGTGATGTCGAATTGATTGATCTTCCGCCTGCCGGCGGTCCCAGCCCCACCGAGGCCCCCATGAGCAAACCCCTGGCGTACGACTTCTCCGCTGACACCATCGACGGGCGCGCGCAGCCCCTGTCCGCCTTCCAGGGCCGCGTGCTGCTGGTGGTCAACACCGCCAGCGCTTGCGGGCTCACGCCCCAGTTTGCGGGCCTGGAGGCCCTGTGGAAAGACCTGCAGGGCCGGGGGATGACGGTGGTTGGATTCCCCAGCAACGAGTTCGCCGGCCAGGACCCGGGCAGCAACGAGGAGATCGCGGCCTTCTGCCAGAAGAACTACGGCGTGAGCTTTCCGATGATGGCCAAGGTGGAGGTCAACGGTCCGCAGGCTCACCCGCTGTGGAAGTGGATGCGAGCGCAAGCGCCGGGGCCGGCGGCCGACGGGGCCATCCAATGGAACTTCACCAAGTTCCTGATCGGGCGCGACGGCCGGGTTCTCAAGCGCTTCGAGCCCGTCGAGAAGCCCGAGGCCCTGCGCCCGGTGATCGAGGCAGCGCTGTAGCCTGAAGCTGTCCTTCAGAGGTCCTGTAGCGGTTCTTCAGCGGTCGCCAGGCCGCTTCTGGGGACTTCAGGCGTTCTGGTGCTCCGCCAGATCGTTCCAGACGTCCTGCCGCACCAAGCGGCCCGCCTGGACCAGAAAGCGGTCGATGAAGCGGATGCCCTCGAAGGC
>JBIKMY010000061.1:0-8524 GCA_044358945.1 Rubrivivax sp. | reverse complement strand
ATCTGGAAGCGGCCACCCGACAGTTCACGCACCTTTGCGGCAAAGATGTCATTTACGCCGAACAGCGTGTCCAGCACCTTGGGGAAACTGGAGGTCAGGCGCCAGCGGATGTTGGCCTGCGCATGCACCACAGCGGGGGCGACACCGGCGGCGAGCACGCCTGCCAGGCCGGCGCCGTGAACGAATGAACGACGTTCCATGGAGAATCTCCTGAGGTTGACTAGACGATGCGTCAGTGCCTTGAATAGCGGCACGAGTGCGCGATTCTAGGGGTGTGGCACGGCCGGACCGTTGCGGGTTTCCCCGCGCCTCAACAGGGCCATGCCGACGCTGAAATCTGCCGCCAACGGCTACGCGGCCGGGCTCATCCCGCGTCAAAGGCGGTCAGGCACCCGCCACCTTCATCTTCTCCAGCAGCACCGATCCCACCGCCTTGGCACCCATCACGTAGACGTCGGCGCCGATGGCCACGATGTCGCGGAACATCTGGCGCAGGTTGCCGGCAATGGTGATTTCCTCCACCGGGTGGACGATCCTGCCGCCTTCCACCCAGAACCCGGACGCACCCCGCGAATAATCGCCGGTGACGTAGTTCACCCCCTGCCCCATCAGCTCGGTGACCAGCAGGCCGCGGCCCAAGCGGCGGATCATGGCGTCCAGATCATCACCGGGCAGGGTCAGCCGGCTGACGAGGCTGAGGTTCTGCGAGCCTCCCGCGTGGCCGGTGGTGCGCATGCCCAGCTTGCGCGCCGAGTAACTCGACAGGAAGTACCCCTGCACGACCCCGCCCGAGACCACCCGGCGGGCACGCGTGTGCACGCCCTCGTCGTCAAAGGGCGCACTGCCCTTGCCCTTGAGCACGTGCGGGTCTTCCTCGACATCCACGTGGCTGGGCAGAACCTGTTGGCCCAGACTGTCAACCAGGAACGAGGCCTTGCGGTACAGGGCTCCGCCCGACAGCGCCTGAACCAGCGCGCCCAGCAGCCCGGCTGCGGCTGGCGCCTCAAAAAGCACCGGCACTTCGCAGGTGGCCACCCGCGTGGACTTCAGCCGGGCCAGCGCCCGCTCAGCCGCATAGCGGCCGATGACCTCGGGCCCCGCCAGATCGGCGGCGTCGCGCATGGAGCTGTACCACGCATCGCGCTGCATGCCCTTGCCGCGCCCGGCAATGGGCGCCACCGAAATCGAGTGGCGGGAACTGGCGTAGCCCCCCCGAAAGCCCCGCGAATTGCCGGACCAGAAATGCGACTGCTGCGCCGATACGCCTGCGCCCTCGGAATTGGTGATGCGCCGGTCGGTGTCGAAGGCCGCCTGCTCGCAGCGGCGGGCCAGTTCGGCGGCCTGGGCCGCGTCGATCTGCCAGGGGTGGAAGAGGTCCAGGTCGCGCGACACCTCGTTCGGGCCGGCCAGGTCAGCGGCGTCAGGCAGGCCTGCGGCCGGGTCTTCGGCGGTGAAGCGCGCAATGTCCCAGGCCGCGCGCACCGTCTGCTCCAGCGCCGCGCGGGAAAAGTCAGAGGTGCTGGCGTTGCCGCGGCGTTGCCCCAGGTACACGCTGATGCCCAGGGATTTGTCGCGGTTGCGCTCCACGTTCTCCAGGTCGCCCTTGCGCACCGACACCGACAGGCCCGTGCCCTCGGAGACCTCGGCGCCCGCATCGGTGGCGCCCAGCCGGGCGGCCATGGACAGCACGTCTTCCACCATCTCCTGAAACTGCGGCAGGGAGTAGGCAAAGCCTCGGTCGGTGGTCTGGTTGTGGGAGGGCATGATCGACGGGTGGGTTCGAGAGCAGATGCAGGTAGGCGCCGCGGGTGGCTGTTGCCTGGAACCAGGGGGCGGCCGGGATGCCTGCGTGACGGGCCGGCGCCAAGCGCCAAGACCCCGCCGATTATCATCCCCGGCATGTCCAGACGCCCTGCCCCAGGCCAATCACCCGCCCAAGAAGCCGATGCTGGCTTTGACGATGAGGGCCGCCCCAGCAAGAGCCAGCGCAAGCGTGACTCGCACGCGCTGCAGACCCTGGGGGACGAAGTTGCCGCCCTGCCCGCCTCACGCCTGAACGCGCTGGAGTTGCCGGAAAACCTGCGCGAAGCCATTCGAGAGTTTCACCGCACCAAGTCGCACGAAGGGCGGCGGCGCCAGTTGCAATTCATTGGCAAGCTGATGCGGCAGGTGGACCCGGCGCCGCTGCAAGAGGCCGTGGCGAACTTCAAGCTCGGCGGCGCGCAGGATGCGCTGGCCCTGCACCAGGCTGAACGCTGGCGCGAGGAGCTGCTGGCCGACGACAACGCCGTCACCCGCTGGATGGCCGAGAGACCGGGCACCGACACGCAACAGCTGCGCGCCCTCATCCGACAGGCCCGGCTGGAGGTTCAACCCGATGCCGGGGCCGGCACTGCCGTTCGGCAGGGACGCCACTTCCGAGACCTGTTCCAGTTCATCAAGGCCGCCCTCAAAGCAGCCCCCGACACCCCATGAGCACGCATGACACCGTCCGCATCGGCCTTGTTTCCATCAGCGACCGCGCCTCCAGCGGGGTCTACGAAGACAAGGGCATCCCGGCGCTCCAGGCCTGGTTGAACACGGCGCTGAAGAACCCGATCGAATGGGTGACCCGCCTGATCCCCGACGAACAGCCTGGCATCGAGGCCACGCTGCGTGAGCTGGTAGACACCGAGCAGTGCAACCTCGTGCTGACCACGGGCGGCACGGGCCCGGCCCTGCGGGACGTGACGCCCGAAGCCACGCTGGCCGTGGCAGACAAGGTGATGCCGGGTTTTGGCGAGCAGATGCGGCAGATCAGCCTGCAGTTCGTGCCCACGGCCATCCTGTCCCGGCAGGTGGCGGTCATCCGCCGCCAGGCGCTCATCATCAACCTGCCGGGCCAGCCCAAGTCCATCGCCGAGACGCTGCAAGGCCTGCCACAGGCCACGCCGCCGGTGCACGGCATCTTCGCGGCCGTGCCCTACTGCATCGATCTGATGGGCGGGCCTTACCTGGAAACCGACGAGGCGGTGTGCAAGGCCTTCCGCCCCAAGACGGCGATACGGCCGCCGCGCTGAAAACCGCGCCGGCAGCCGGCACACGGCGCGCCGGCCTCGTCACTTGACGAGCCGGTTCAGGCGCTCCGCATCGAAGTGCTCACCCGTCTGGGCGTCCTGCGGCAACACCGCGCCCGAGTTCGCCCCCGAGGCCTGGGCGGCAGACAGCTCCTCGATGGCCTTCCACAGCAGCGCGATCTGGTGCTCGTGCCCTGCCGTGTGGTCGATCAGGCCCTTCATCGCCATCGCCACAGGATCGTCGCCCTGGGTCACGCCGTAGGCGGAGAAACCCATGCGCGCCGCCGCGGCCTCGCGCTGGGCGTCGGCCGAGGCCTGCAAGATGCGCGCCGGAATGCCCACCGCCGTCGCCCCGGGAGGCACCGCCTGCAGCAGCACGGCGTTGCTGCCCACCCGGGCCCCGTCGCCCACGGTGAAGCTGCCCAGCACCTTGGCCCCGGCACTGACGATCACGCCGCGGCCCAAGGTGGGGTGGCGCTTGGCACCCTTGCTCAGCGAGGTGCCGCCCAAGGTCACGCCCTGGTAGATGGTGCACTCGTCGCCCACCTCCGCGGTCTCGCCGATGACCACGCCCATGCCGTGGTCGATGAACACGCGCCGACCGAGCGTGGCGCCGGGGTGGATCTCGATGCCGGTGAGGAAGCGCCCCAGGTGCGACAGGAAACGCCCCAGCCAGCGCAGGCCGCGATGCCAGCAGGCGTGCGCCCAGCGGTGGATCACCACCGCGTGCAGGCCGGGGTAGCAAGTCAGCACCTCCCAGGTGGAACGCGCGGCCGGGTCGCGCTCGCGGATGCAGGCGATGTCTTCACGCAGACGGTGGAACATGGGCAGAGGCTGAGAAGAGCGCAGGCAGCTTCAGGAAAATGGGTCGCGAGTTTAGTCGCGGGGCCTGGAAGCTGAAGGGCACGCCTCAAGCCCCGCAGCAGGGGCCTCGGCCTGGACCGCTGCCGACTTCAGCATGGCCCGGGCGATGCCGCGCAGGATGTGCACTTCCTCCCGGGTGAGGTTCAGCCGGTTGGCCAGCTGGTTCAGCCGGGGCATCAGCTTCTTGGGCGCCTGGGGGTCCAGGTAGCCCACGGCCACCAGCGCCTGGCGCCAGTGCGCCAGGGTGCCCTGCACCTCGTCGGCACCGGCCCAGGTGGGCGGCGGCGCGGCTGCCACCACGTCAAACCCCCCCAAGGCCTGGCGCCACTCGTAGGCGATCAGTTGCACCGCCTGCGCCAGGTTCAGCGAGCCGTAATCGGGATGGGTGGGGATGCTGAGCACGCTGTGGCAGCGCCACACCTCCTCATTGGCCATGCCGAAGCGCTCGGACCCGAACACAAAGGCCACACGGTGCGGCTGCCGCGCCAGGGCAGGCAGGGCTTCGCGCGGCGCCTGGGCGGGCGGGCCGAAATCGCGCGGCGTCATGGCGGTGGCGCAGGCGTGGGTCACGCCTTCCAGGGCCTCGGCCAGGCTGCCCACGATGCGGGCGCGGGCCAGCACGTCGGCCGCGCCGCTGGCAAAGGCGATGGTGTCCTCTCGCACCAGCACGTCGGCAAAGCGCGGCTGCACCAGCACCAGGTCGCCAAAGCCCATCACCTTCATGGCGCGCGCAGCGGCACCCACGTTGCCGCCGTGGCTGGTGTGCAGCAGGATGAAACGGGTGGAATCGGCGTGGGCAGGCATGGCAAGACAGGGCAGCGGGCCGGCAGCGATCACACGGCCCCGCTGAAGGGGCCCGGGTAAACTCGGGGGCTTCAGGTTGCAGCACATTGTCTGCCCTGCGCTCTTTCAAGAAACTGTCGCCAGGCGCCCGCGTGCCTGCGTGCCCCACGGCAGCGTTCTCGACAACATCGCCTGCACCTACCCCGCTGCTACTGCCCCGAAGGCCCGTTCATGTCCCAGACCCTCCACCCCATGTTGAACATCGCCGTGCGGGCGGCTCGCAGTGCGGGCTCCATCATCAACCGGGCGGCGCTGGACCTGGACGTGCTGAAGGTGGCCTCCAAGGGCACCAACGACTTCGTGACCGAGGTGGACCAGGCAGCGGAAGAGGCCATCATCTCCACCCTGCTGGAAGCCTACCCCGGCCACGCCATCCTGGCCGAGGAATCCGGGCGCCAGCGGGGCAGCAAGCACAGCGACTATCTGTGGATCATCGATCCGCTGGACGGCACGACCAACTTCATCCACGGCTTCCCGGTCTACGCGGTCTCCATCGCCCTGGCCTTTCGCGGCAAGGTGGAGCAAGCGGTTGTCTACGACCCGACGCGCAACGACCTTTTCTACGCCAGCAAGGGCAAGGGCGCCTACCTCAACGACCGGCGGCTGCGCGTGTCCAAGCGCACCCGCATGTCCGATGCGCTGATCGGCACCGGCTTTCCCTTCCGCAAGGGCGACAACTTCAAGCGCTACCTCAAGATGTTCGAAGAGGTGATGCAGCACTGCGCCGGCCTGCGCCGCCCCGGTGCCGCCGCGCTGGACCTGTGCTACGTGGCCGCGGGCTGGTACGACGGCTTTTTCGAGACCGGCCTGAGCCCCTGGGACGTGGCCGCGGGCTCACTGATGATCACCGAGGCGGGCGGCCTGGTGGGCAACTTCACGGGCGAGGCCGACTTCCTGTACCAGCGCGAGGTGGTGGCCGCCACCCCCCGCATCTACGGGCAACTGGTGCAGATGTTGACACCCTACACCCGCGTCATCAAGGAAGCCGAAGAGGCGGGCGCAGGCAGCGCAGCCGCTGCGCAGGGTGCAGCCTCGGACTCTGCGGAGGCCCCGGACGCGACCCAGGCGTTCACCCAGACGGCAGCGGCCCCTGCGCCGGCCCGAAAGATCACCCGAGTGCGCAAGGCCGATCTGCCCGCCACCGATGACGCGCCCTTCTGACCTGGCAGACACCCGGCCGCTGGCCGGCGTGAAGGTGGTGGAGTTCTGCCAGATCGCCTCCGGCCCCTTCACAGGCCTGCTGCTAGCCGACTACGGCGCGCAGGTGGTGAAGATCGAGCCGCCCGAGGGCGACGCCATGCGCACCTGGCCGCCGCTGTCGGGTGGCTACAGCGAGAACTTCGCCAGCCTGAACCGGGGCAAGCGTTCCATTGCGCTGGACCTGAAATCGCCTGGGGATCTGGCCGTGGCACGCCAACTGGCGCTGGAAGCCGACGTGCTGGTGGAAAACAGCCGCCCCGGGGCCATGCAGCGCCTGGGCCTGGGCTGGGACTGGTTCCAGCCACACAAACCCTCGCTGGTGTACTGCTCGATCTCGGCCTTCGGCCAGGACGGGCCGCGCGGCAGCGAAGGCGGCTTTGATGTCACGATCCAGGCCGCAGCCGGCGTCATGAGCGTCACGGGCGAGCCCGAAGGCGCCCCGGTAAAAGCCGGCGTGCCGCTGGCGGATTTCGCCTCCGGGCTGTACGCCGCCTTCACCATCGCCGCCGTGCTGGCGCGGGTGCGGGCCGGCGGCGCCGGCGCCCACATCGACGTGCCCATGTTCGCGGCCACGCTGGGCATCTCGGCCCTGCAGACGAGCGAATACTTCGGCACCGGCCGCAACCCGCGCAAGCTGGGCTCGGCCCACCCGCGCAACGCGCCCTACCAGGCCTACGCCGCCCGCGACGGCTGGTTCGTCATCGCCGCGGGCAACAACCGCCTGTGGCAACAGGTCTGCGAGGTGGTGGGTACGCCCGAGTTGCTGCAGGACCCGCGCTTTGCAACGCCGTCGCTGCGCGCACAGCACCAGGGCGAACTCAAGGACCTGCTGGACCCCCACTTCGCGCGCCTCACCGCCGCTGAGTGGCTGCAGGCCTTTCAAGGCGCCGGCGTGCCTTGCGCGCCCATCAACGGCTACGCCGAAGCGCTGGCCGACGCCCAAGCCGATCATCTGCAACTGGTGCAGCCCCAGGAACTGCCTGGGGGCACCCACACGCGCACGGTGGGCTGCCCGGTGCGGCTGGACGGACAGCCGGTGACGGTGAACACGCGCCCGCCAGCCCTGGACGAGCACGGACCGGCGCTGCGTGATCGCCTGCAAGACTGACCGCAAGCACGGCGCCACAGGCCTGGAGAAAACGCCATGAACGACATCAGCCCGCTGCGGGACTTCGTCGTCGCCATGACCCATCTGGTGGCGCGCACCCAGGACGAGCCCACCCTGCTGCACGAGGGCCGCGCGCTGCTGTCCCCGCTGCTGGCCGATGACCGCTGGCTGCCCGAGGACTGCGCCGTGCTGCGGCCCGACCGCTACGCGCAATACCTGCTGCATGCCGACCCGCTGGAGCGTTTCTCGGTCGTGAGCTTCGTCTGGGGCCCCGGCCACCGCACCCCCGTGCACGACCACACGGTCTGGGGCCTGGTGGGCATGCTGCGTGGCGCCGAACGCTGCGACGAGTTCCAACTGGAATCGGCGGACGCGCCGCCACGGGACACCGGGCGCAGCCACGTGATGCAGCCCGGCGACATCGAGGCCGTGTCGCCAACCGTGGGCGACTGGCACCGCGTCAGCAGCGCGCGCACCGACGGCGCGTCCATCAGCATCCATGTCTACGGCGCCAACATCGGTGCCGTGCGCCGGCACCGCCTGGACGACGCGGGCCGGGTGATCGAATTCGTGTCCGGCTACGACAGCCGCACCGTCCCGAATCTTTGGGACCGCTCCAAGGCGCCGCCCCCACCAGTGCCCCAGTCAGTGCCCCAGCCAGTGCCCCCGAGCGCCGGCCCCGCCGCTCGGGACACCCGCTGAAGCGGAACGCGACCATGCCCGCCGACAGCGCCGTCCTGCACACCGAGCGTCACGCCGGCGTGGCCACGCTGACACTGAACCGGCCCGAGCGAGGCAATGCGCTGTCCGCGGATCTGGTGGAGGCCCTGATAGAGGGGGTGCACACCGCCATGACCGATGGCAGCGTCCACACCCTCGTGCTGCGCGGCCAGGGGCGCCACTTCTGCACGGGCCTGGACCTCTCGGACCTGGACCACACGAGCGACGCCGAATTGCTGTGGCGCCTGGTGCGCATCGAGACGCTGCTGGCCGCCGTCTGGTACGCCCCCAAGCGCACAGTGGCCATGGCCCAGGGCCGCACCTGGGGGGCGGGAGCTGACCTGTTCGCCGCCTGCGAGCAGCGCGTGGTGCTGCCCGGGGCGACGCTGCGCTTTCCCGGGGCGCAGTTCGGCATCGTGCTGGGCACGCGGCGCCTGGCGCTGCGCATGGGTAGCGATGCGGCACGCGCGGTGCTCACGCAAGGCGGCGAGATGTCCACGTCTCAGGCCCTGGCCTGCGGGCTGGCCACCCACACCGAGGAGCCGGACTGGAACGCACCTGTAGTGGACGCTGACACTGGCGCCGCCCTGCGCGCGGCTACCCGCGCCGCCGACGGCGGCGACCAGCGCGATGCGGACCTGGCGGCCCTGGTGCGCTCCGCCGCCCGGCCGGGGCTGGTGGCCCGGGTGAGGCGCTATGTCGAATCGCTGCGGGCCTACAAGCCGCCTGCGCA
>JBIKMY010000060.1:0-8626 GCA_044358945.1 Rubrivivax sp. | reverse complement strand
TTCCAGCACCACGCCACCATGCCCGTGCACGATGGGCTTGGGCAAGCCGGTGGTGCCGCTGGAATAGACGATCCACAGCGGGTGATCGAAGGGCAGCCACTCGGGTTGGAGCGTGGGCTGGAGTGCGGGCTGCGCCCCTGACGCCGGGACCGGCCCGGGTGCATGGGCCAGCGCACCGGCCAGCGCCCGGGCCAGCGCCGCATCCGAAGGCACCTCGCCGTGGAGCACCGCCCGTACATCCGCCCCCCGCACCGCATGCCGCACGCTGAGCAGCCCTGCCAGCAGCTCGTCCACCAGCGCGCGCTTGTCATGCAGCACGCCGGCCCAGCGCACCTCGTCGCAGGCCACCAGCACGGTGGGCTCGATCTGACGGAACCGGTCCAGCACCGCCACGGGCCCCATGTCGGGCGAGCAGACGCTCCACACCGCGCCCAGGCTCGCCACGGCCAGGAACACTGCCGCCGTCTGCGGCGTGTTGGGCAGCACGGCGCAGACGCGGTCACCGCGGCGCACGCCCAGGGTGCGCAGCGCCGCCGCAAAGCGTGCGGTCTGCTGCTGCAACTCAGGCCAGGACAGCTCCACACACTCGCCGCGCGCCAGGCCGGCCTCGTCCGTGGACACGATGGCCGGGTGCCCCGCCGCATGCGCCGCCTCGGCATGGCGGAACACCTGCTGCGCAAAGTTCAGCTGCGCCCCCGGGAACCATTGCGCCCCGGGCATGCGGTCGTCCGCCAGCACCGCCGTGTGCGGTGTGGGCGACTGCACCGCAAAGCAGTCCCAGATCGACTGCCAGAAAACGCCGAGGTCGGAGACCGACCATTCCCACATCGCGTCGTAGTCGGCAAAGCGCAGGCCGCGCTCGCGTTCCAGCCATTGCTGATAGAGGGTGATGCGGGGGGTGGGGAGGTTCTGGCTCGACATGCCGTGATGTTGCCTCAGCCGCCGGCCGTCGGTATCGCGCCAGGCAAGGCGGCCCAGCAACCACTGGCCTGGCTTCTGGCCGACATCATGACAAGTTGTCCACTTTGGACTCCTCCAGTGATAAGCTTCGACCCATGAAGACGCTGTCCGTTGCCGAATTGAAGGCCCAGTTCTCCGAGGTGCTCACCCAGATGGCCGCCGGCGGTGAGCCCGTGGCCATCAGCTTTGGGCGCCGCAAAGAGAAGGTGGCGGCCATCGTGCCGTACCAGCTGCTGCAAGCGCCTCGACCACGCGTGCTGGGCTTGCTGCAGGGTCGCGCCCGGTTCAAGCTTCACAAGGACTTCGCCCTGAGCGACGAAGAGTTTCTGAGCGCATGAAGCTGCTGCTGGACACGCACACCTTTCTCTGGGCAGCTTTTTCTCCACGCAAGCTGAGTGCGCGGGCCCGATCGGCCCTGATCGACCAGGAGAACGAGGTCGCCGTCAGCAGCCTGTCGTTCTGGGAGGTCTCGTTGAAGTTTTCGCTGGGCAAGATCACCCTGGAAGGGTGCACGCCTGACGAATTGCCCATGGTGGCGCAGGAGATGCAGTTTGCGATTCTGCAAACCGACGCCACCGACATGGCGTCGTTCCACGCCCTTCCCAGGACGGCACACAAGGACCCGTTCGACCGCATGATCATCTGGCAGGCCATCCGCCAGGGACACGCGCTGGTGTCCAAGGATGGGCAATTCGCACCGTACCAAGAGCACGGTCTGAGGGTACTGTGGTGATTTCTCTGCGTGCGACAGTCGCAGAGGATCACCCTGTTCGATCGCCTTGATGGACCCGGTCTGGCAGACCACATAGGCTTCAATAGGCCTACTCGTACGAATCGCACGATTCGTCCATAACTTCTTGATCCCAACACTTTCCACCCCACGAACAGGACCATGCGAACCTACTCCGCCAATGAAGCCAAGACCCACTTCGGTGAGTTTCTCGACGACGCCCAGCGCGCCCCCGTGCGCGTGATGCGGCGTGATCGGCTGGTGGGCGTGATGGTCAGTGCGCAGGACTACGAGGCCATGCGGGCGTTCTACGCGGACCGATTGCGCCACACCATGGACCGCGTGGCCGACCAGGCGGCCGCTGCCGGCCTGACCGAAGAGACCTTGGCCGAGTTGCTGGCCGATGAGACCTGAAGGGCTTGCGCGGGTCGTCATCGACACCAACGTCTGGATCAGCGCATTTCTGGTACGGTCCGGCACGGCTGCCCAGGCCGTGCGCCGCTTGTTGGAACTTCGGCGCCCTTGCTTCAGTGAAGCGACCTTCGCGGAGCTGGAGAGCCGGTTGTGGAAGCCCAAGTTCGACCGCTATCTGAACCTGGAAGATCGGCACGCCCTTCTCCACGATGTACAGGCCCTGGCGCATTGGGTGGAGGTGCCCCGTGAAGTGGCGACTCAGGCATGGTGCAGAGATACGGACGACGACAAGTTCATCCACACAGCCCTGGCGGCCCGCGCTCCCTGGCTGGTGACAGGCGACCTGGACCCGCTGTCGGTACAAGCGCCCGAGGGACTGCAGATTCTCACGCCAGCAGATGCATGGGCCGAGCTGAACGCCGCGTGAGGTCTCACCCCGCCACATCCACAAACCGCCAGGTGTCGCGCATGAAGGGGTGGCGCCAGTAGTGCTTCGTCCAGGGCTGCACCAGGTCGTTGGCGATGCCGTGGCCGTGCACCTTGTAGGGCAGGTAGGCGGTGAGCAGGTCCTTGGCCTGGCGCATCAGGGCCTCGCGCTCGGGGCCGTCGGGCAGGCGCTGCTGGCGTTCGTACAGCCGGTCGAAGGCCTCGAGCCTGAAGCGCGGATCGTTGGACTCGCTGGCGTTCGGGCCGTAGGCGATGCCCAGGAAGAAGCCGCCGTCCGGTGAGCCCGCGCCCCAGGAATAGCCCCACATCATGAGCGTGCCGGCGCGGCTCTTCTTCAGCAGCTCGGGCCAGGTGGAGATGTCGAAGCGCATCTTCAGGCCGATGCGGTCCATGGAGCGCTTCCACAGCTCGTTGGACAGCCGGTCGCGCTGTGATCCCATGGAGGCCATCACCAGCTCCAGCGGGCGGCCGTCGGGCTGCTCGCGCCAGCCGTCGCCGTCGCGGTCCACGTAGCCGTGCAGGTCCAGCAGGGCCTGCGCGCGCGCCGGGTCGAAGCTGCTCATCTCGCTGCGGTAGGCGGGGTCGAACCCGGAGGTGAAGGGCGGGATGGTGGACTGCGCCAGCATCGCCTGGCCGCCCAGCACCTGCTCGATGTAGCGCGCACCGTCGAAGGCCAGGCCGATGGCGCGGCGCAGCGCCACCTTCTCCGGCGTGTAGCCGCCCACCAGGGGGTGCTCCATGAAGAAGAAGCTCATGCTCATCATGGGCTGCAGGCTGCGCTGCAGCGTGACGCCCTTCTTCTTCAGGAACGGGGCCAGCTCACCCCCCGGCGCCGCCAGGCGGACGAAGTCTCCCGGCACGGCCAGCCAGTGGTAGCTGCCGTTGAGAAAGGACAGCCACCGGGGTTGGGACTCTTCCACGATGTCCACCTGCACCTCGTCCACCAGGGGCAGGGTGCGGCCGGCCAGGCTGCGGGCGATGGGCTGGGCCAGGGCAGCGTCGGCGCCGTGGGCCGCGGGCGTCCCCTCGTAAACCGTGCTGCGGTAGCCAGGGTTGCGCTCCAGCACGATGCGCGAGGCCCGGCGCCAGCTCTTCAGGCGGAAGGCCCCCGTGCCCACGGGGTGGGCGCCGATGTCCGGGCCGTAGAACTCCACCACCTCGCGCGCCACGGCGCCGGCAATCGCGGGGTCGGCCAGCAGGTAGACGAAGCGCGGGTTGGGCTCGCCCAGCACCAGGCGGAAGGTGTAGCGGTCCAGCGCCTTCAGGCCCTCCACCTCGGCGTCGTGGTCGAAGGGTTGGCGGGTCTTGAGCGCGCGTTCACGCACGGCCGACAGGCCCGGCAGCTTGGCCGTTTCGAAGAGGTACAGGTCGCTGGAGTTGTACTGCGGGTCATAGAAGCGCTTGATGGCGTAGACGTAGTCCTGCGCCACCAGTTCGCGCCGCTGTCCCTTGAAGGCCGGGTCGTCGGCAAAGAAGATGCCCGGCTGCAGGCGCACGGTGATCGTGCGGCCATCGGCCGAGATGTCGGGCAGGGCGGCGGCCGTCTGCGGCACCAGGCGCACCGGGCGCGCCAGGTAGTCGTAGGCCAGCGGCGCTTCCAGGATCTGCGCAATGATGGCCGTGGAGTACGCGTCGCTGTTGGTCTGGGTGGGGTCGAAGCTCGACTCCGGCGCCGGGAAGGCGATGCGCAGGGTCTTGCGGGGGGCGGCTGCCACCGCCAGGCCCGCCTCGGCGGCCAGCGTCGAGGCCGCAGCACCTTGCAGCAAGCGGCGGCGCTTCATCGGCAGCCCAGGCCTTCTACGGCTTCAGCCCAGGGGCGCGCGCCAGGTCGATGTCCACCCTGTGCCACCACTCGTTCCAGAAGGTCGGGCGCCGGTAGCCCAGCACCCAGGGTTGCAGCAGGTCGTTGGTGAAGCGGTGCACGGTGACCTTGTAGGGCATGTAGGCCACCGAGATCAGCTTGGCCTGGCGGAACAGCTCGTCGCGCTCCGGGCCGTCGGCGATGACCTGCATGCGCTCGTAGACCCTGTCGAAGTCGGCGTTCCTGAAGCGCGCCAGGTTCTGGCTGCCGGCCTGCGGCCCGTACAGCCGCGCCAAGGCCCCCTGGCCGTCCGACCCCGCCGCCGAAGACCCCAGCGTCCACAGCATCAGCTTGCCGGCCCGTGCCGCCTTCAGCTGCTCGGGCCACTTGCCGGGGAAGAACTTCACGCGCACGCCGATGCGCTGCATGTTCTTCTTCCACAGCTCGTCGAACTGGCGGCTGAGCTGGTCCGGCTGCGTGGCCACCTCCAGGGTCAGGGGCTTGCCGTCGGGCTGGTCACGCCAGCCGTCGCCGTCCTTGTCCACATAGCCGTGCAGGTCCAGCAGGGCCTTGGCGCGTGCGGGGTCGAAGTCGCCGTTCTCGCTCTTGAACCGGGGGTCGTAGCCCGTGGTGTGCGGCACCACGACGGACTGCGCCGGCACGGCCTGGCCGCGGCGGATGACGCGGATCTCACGTTCCACGTCCATGGCCAGGGCGATCGCCCGCCGCAGCGCGATGCGTTCGGGGGTGTAGCCGCCCACCACCGGGTCTTCCATGTTGAAGTAGGTGAAGGCCGCGTCGGGGTTGAGCCCGCGGTAGAGCTGCACGCCCCTCCGCGCGAGGTTGGGGGCGAGCTTGCCGTTGGGCACGGCCTGGTTCGCAAACTCCAGCGGCACGCTGACGAAGTCGATCTGCTCGTTCAGGAAGGACAGCCAGCGCGGCTGGGACTCCTCGATGATGGAGACCTCCACCCGGTCGATCATGGGCAGCTTGCGGCCCTTGAAGCGGGCCAGGATCGCCTGACCCTCGGCGTCATCGGCCGCGGGCTCGGCGTCGTAGAGCACCTCGCGGTAGTGGGGGTTGCGCTCCAGCACGATGAGCGAGCTGCGCCGCCACTGCACCAGCCTGAAGGGCCCGGTGCCCACCGGGTGGGCGGGGATGGCCTCGCCGTACTTCTCCACCACCTCGCGCGCCACCGCGCCGAAGAGGTCGCTGGCAGCCAGGCTGTCGAGGAAGCGCGGCCGGGGCTCCTCCAGCTTGTACTGGATGGTGTGGCGGTCCAGCGCGCGCAGGCCCTCGATCTCGGTGTCGTAGTCGAAGGGCTTCTTCTCCTTGAGCGCCTTGTCGCGCAGCGCCGCCAGGCCGATGTACTTCTGGTCCAGCACGCCGGCCACCACCGGGCTCTTGTTGGCGGGGTCGGCAAAGCGCTTGATCGCGTAAACGAAATCCTGCGCGGTGACCTCGCGCTTCTGGCCGCCGAAGGCGGGATCATCGGCAAAGTAGATGCCCTTCTTCAGCCTGACCGTCCAGGTGCGGAAGTCTGGCGAGTGCTCGGGCATGCCGTCGGCGATCAGCGGCTTGATCCTGGCCGGGCGGGCCAGGTGGTCGTAGGTGTACAGCGCCTCGAAGATGTGGGTGGTGATGACGCGCGAGTACAGGTCGACGATGCGCGCGGGATCGAAGCCCGTCTCGCCCGCGTTGAAGGCGTAACGCAAGACCTTCTGGCCCGGGGCGGCGGGCTTCACGGGGGCGGTCGCCTCCCCCGCTGCGGTCGAGGCTGGGGTCGAAGCTGAGGGCGCGGCCTTGGGCTGGGCCCAGGCGTGCAGGCCGGCGCCGGCCAGGGCCAGCGCGACCACCGCTTTCACGAAGCTGCTCACAGGGCTGCTCACAGGCTTGCTCACTTTCCGGCGCGCTCGCGCGCCTGCACGTCCAGGTCCACGTACTTGAAGAAATCCCGCACGAAGAGGTTGCGGTGGTAGCCCTGCACCCAGGGATGGTGCAGGTCCGTGCCGATGCGGTGGGCGTGGATCTTGTACGGCATGTAGCTCACCATCAGGCGCTTGGCCTCGTCCATCAGCGCCAGGCGTTCGGGGCCGTCGGGCAGCAGGCGCTGCGCCTCGTAGGCCCGGTTGAAGGCGGGCAGGCTGAAACGGGCATGGTTGGCGCCGCCCTTGTTGGGGCCGTAGCCCAGGGCCAGGAAGGTGTCGCCATCGGGCGCACCCGCACCCCAACCCACGCCCCACATCATCAGCTTGCCGGCACGGCTGCTCTTCAGGTTCTCGGGCCACTTGGCCGTCTTGAACTCGATGCGCACGCGCAGCGCGTCCATGTTCTTCTTCCACAGTTCGATGAGCTGGCGGCTGGTCTGGTCGGGCTGGGTGGCGTACTCCAGCACCAGGGGCTGGCCGTCAGGCTGGTCGCGCCAGCCGTCGCCGTCCTTGTCCACATAGCCGTGCAGGTCGAGCAGGGCCTGGGCCCTGGGCAGGTTGTACTCGCTCATCTCGGACTTGAACGCCGGGTCGTAGCCGTAGGTCTGCGGGCCGATGGGGCTCTGGCCGGGGATGGCCTGGCCCTTGCGCACGAGGCGGATCTCCTTGTCCAGGTCCACCGCGAGCGAGATGGCGCGGCGCAGCGCCACCTTGTGCGGCTCGTAGCCGCCCACCACCGGATGCTCCATGGCGAAGTAGCTCAGCGCCACGTCAGCCCGGGGGTAGCGCACCATGCCCACGCCCTGGCGGGCGAGGTTGGGCGCCAGCCGGTTGTGGGGCGCGGCCAGGGCGGCGAACTCGGCTGGCACGCCCTCCAGCAGATCCTGCTCGGCGTTCAGGAACGACAGCCAGCGCGGCTGCGCCTCCTCCACCACCGAGATCTGCACCCGGTCCACCAGGGGCAGGCGCCGGCCCTTGAAGCGGGCGGCCACCTCCTGCAAGCGGGCATCGCCCGGGGGCGCGGTCTCGTTGTAGAAGACCTCGCGGTAGTTCGGGTTGCGGGCCAGCACGATGCGCGAGCTGCGCTTCCACTCGGCGTTGACCAGCCGGAACGGCCCGGTGCCCACCGGGTGCTCGCCGATCTTGTCGCCGTAGAACTCCACCACCTCGCGCGCCACGGCGCCGACAAAAGAGCCGTCGGTGAAGTTGTAGAGAAAGCGCGGGTTGGACTCGGCCAGCTGGATGCGGAAGGTGTAGCGGTCCAGCGCCTTCAGGCCTTCGACCTCGCGGTCGTAGTCGAAGGGCTTCTTCGCCGCGATCAACTCCTTGCGCAACTCCGACAGGCCCAGGATCTTGGCGTTCTCCAGGAGGTAGAGGTTGGCGCTCTTCCAGCGCGGGTCGTAGTGGCGCTTGATGGCGTAGACGTAATCGGCAGCGGTGAGCTCGCGCTTCACGCCCTTGAAAGCGGGGTCGTCGGAAAAGTGGATGCCGGGCTTGAGGCGGAAGGTGAAGCTGCGAAAGTCCGCCGACACCTCGGGCATGGCTGCCGCGGTGTTGGGCCGCATGCGCGCGGGCGAGGCCAGGAACTCGAACTCCAGCGGCGCCTCCAGGAGCGCACCCACGACGGTGCGCGAATACAGGTCGGAGATCTGCGCCGGATCGAAGCTCGTCTCGGCCACCGGGAAGGCGTAGCGCAGGGTCTTGGTGACGGCCGCGGCCGCCCCCTGGGCGCTGGCTGGCGCGGGCGCCGCAGCAGCGCCCAGGCACATGCACACCGCCCCGGCCCACAGCAGCCCCTGCAGGGCGGGCGATCGCGCCGAAGTGATGGCAGGCAGGCGACGTCTGAACACACTGGGCAGTCTAGCGGCGCACCAAAGACCCGGGCCGGCGTGCACCAGGGCTTCTACACTCAGGCACGAGCCCCCCCATCAGGAGAAATTCAACGATGGCCGCCTACATCCTGCGGCGCCTGTGGCAGATGGTGCCGACGATCCTCGGCGTCGTGCTGCTGGTGTTCTTCCTCTTCAAGTACTTCGGCGGCGACCCCGCCGAAATCCTCGGCGGCCTGAACGCCACGCCAGAGCAGATTGCCGCCATCCGTCAACAACTGGGCCTGGACCAGCCGGTGTGGGTGCAGCTGGGCATCTACCTCAAGAGCATCGTGACCTTCGACTGGGGCAAGAGCTGGGCCACCAACGAGGCGGTGAGCAACCTCTTCGCCTCGCGCCTGCCGGCCACGCTGACGGTGATGCTGCCCATCCTGATCCTGGACGTGCTGCTGGCCCTGCCCATTGCCATGTGGGTGGCCTACCGCCGCGGCTCGCTGGCCGACCGCTCGCTGATGGT
>JBIKMY010000059.1:0-8685 GCA_044358945.1 Rubrivivax sp. | reverse complement strand
GATCGAGTGTGCCGAATGGCCGGGCCGGCGTCACTCCCCCAAAGGTTACAAGTGCTCCCCAACGGCGCGGGCCGCAGCGCTGGCAACGCAGGTGTCGGGACCGACCCTTCGCGCCGCCGCTCAGTCAAGCACCGGCAGCACCTCGGTCTTCAAGGCTCCGCGGGCCTGCTCGAAGTCCGGCAGGACGGATCGCACCACGTCCCAGAACGCCCCGGAATGGTTCATCTCGCGCAGATGCGCCAACTCGTGCGCCACGACGTAATCGATCACCGGTACCGCGAAGTGAACGAGTCGCCAGTTCAGACGGATGGAGCCATCGGCGCGGGCGCTTCCCCACCGGGTGGAGGCCGAACTGAGCGACAGGCGCCGCACCTGCACGCCCAGGCGCTGCGCGAACTCGGCACAGCGCTCCTCGAACACCCGCCGCGCCTGGCGCTGCAGCCAACTCTGCACGGCGTCGCGCAACTGGGCCGGGGCGGCACCGTGCGGCAGGCCCACGTGCAGGGTCAGCCGCGGCACGCCGGGCAAGGAAGCGGCATCACTGTGCAGCACGGCGCCGGTCACCCGCGGGTCCACGACCACGATCACGGTCTCGCCCAGAAAGGGAATGGTGGCGCCATCCTTCCAGTCCACCCGGGCCTGCGCCAGGCGGCGGGCCCGCTCCTGCTGCTCCTGCAGCTTGCGAAGGATCCAGCGCGCCTTGTCTCGCAGGGCCGCTTCCACTTCGGCCACCCCCACCCAGCGCGGTGCGCTGACGGTCAGCCCTTCCGGGCCAATGACGAAACCGATGCTGCGGCGCCTGGCACGGCGGAACTCAAACGAAACGCGGTGGCCTTCCAGCAGCATCTCGCGGTCTGCCCGTGGGTGGACGAAGGATGCGGGCGCCAGGCGCTCAGGCGCCACCGCCTTCGGCACAGCAGGCGGATGACGCTGCGGGCCGCGCGAATCGGCCGGGAGATCAGCCGCGAGGAGTTCGGGCGTCGACGTGTCGTCCGCAGGATCGCCGAACAGCGACAGTTGCCGCGAGTGCTCTTCGGGTCGGCGTGTGGGCACGTCGTGAGCCTCGAAGGGGTCAGTCCCGGTCCGTCCCTGGACCGGCCGCTTGCGCATAGGCCTCGGGATCCAGGCGACGCATCTCAGCTTCGATCCAGGCTTCGACCTGCGCCATGAGTTCGTCCGGTTGCCGCCCGGCGCTGGAAATGGGCGCGCCGATGGAGACCGGCACCACCCCGGGCCGCAGCAAGAAGCTCTTGCGCGGCCAGCAGCGCGCTGAGGCCACGGCGATGGGCACGATCGGCACACCCGCCGCAATGGCCAGGCGGGAGGCGCCCGACTTGTAGGTCTCCTTGCCTCCCCTGGGAGCGCGTGTGCCCTCAGGGAACATGATGACCCAGGTGCCCTCGGAGAAGAGCCTGCGGCCCTGTTCGGCCACCTTGTTCCAGGCTTCGGTGCGGCGGCTGCGGTCGATGTGCACCATGTCCAGGCGCCCCATGGCCCAGCCGAAGAACGGCACCTTCAGCAACTCCTTCTTGAACACATACGCCAGCGGGTGAGGCATGAGCGTGGGGAAGAAGAACGTCTCCCAGGTGGACTGGTGCTTGGGCGCCAGCAGCACCGCCGAGGTGGCCTGCGCGGCCGTGGGCACGTGCTCCAGCCCCGACACCTGCGCCCGCACACCGCAGATCACGCGCGCCCCCCAGATGGCCAGACGCAGCCAGCCCACCGCCGCCCAATACAGGCGCGGCCCGCGCCAGGCGATGGACAGCAGCAGCACCGCCACCGCCCAGGGCATCACCGTGACGATGAGAAACACCACAAACAGGGCTGAACGCAAAGCCCAGACGGCGCGCATCAGACCGAGCCCCCCGTCAGCGGGCCGGTGGCGCGCTGCTCCCGGGCGATCAAATGTTCGGCCAGGGCCGCCAGATCGGCATGCACGCGCACGCCGGGCACCTGCTGCGTCCACTGCCGGACCTGCTCATCGTCCAGCCCCGCCGCCCGGCCCGTTCGCACCAAATGGGGCTGGCAGCCGGCGGCCTGGGCGGCCTGCAGGTCACGCAAGGTGTCGGCAGCCACCGGAACCTGGTGAAGGTCGATGCCGTAGCGGCGCCCGATCTCCCGCATCATGCCGGGCAGCGGCTTGCGGCACTCGCAGTGATCCTCGGGCGTGTGCGGGCAGAAGAACACCGCGTCCAGCCGGGCCCCCTGGGCCTGCATGAGCTTGTTCATGTGGGCATGGATCAGGTTGACCGAGGCCATGTCGATCATGCCGCGGCCGATACCCGCCTGGTTGGTGGCCACCACGGCGTGCCAGCCCGCGTGGTTCAGGCGCGAGACCGCCTCCAGGGCACCCGGGAGAGGCAGCCACTCCGCGGGGGCCTTGACGTGATCGTCTCGGTATTCGTTGAGGATGCCATCGCGGCCGAGGATGATCAGCTTCACGCGGCGATTATCAGGGGCATCAGGGGCGGCAGGGAACCGCGCCGGCCCCGGACAAGCGCTGCGGACCGGCCGGGCTCAGGCCGCCAGCCGCGACAGGTCGGCCACCTGGTTCATGGCGCCGTGCAGGGCCCGCAGCAAGGCCAGGCGGTTGGCCCGCAGCGCGGGGTCTTCGGCATTGACCATGACCGCGTCGAAGAACGCGTCCACCGGGGCCTTGAGCGCAGCCAAGGCCTGCAATGAGGCCGTGAGGTCGCCCGCCTGCAGCGCCGCCTGCGCCCGCGGCGCCACCTGGCCCAGCGCGGCCCACAGGGCCTGCTCGGCGGGCTCCAGCAGACGGGAGGCTTGCACCTCCACGAGGGGTGCATCGTCGGACTTCTTCAGGATGTTACCCACGCGCTTGTTGGCTGCTGCCAGGGCCGGCGCCTCGGGCAGGCTGGCAAAGGCCCGCACCGCCGCCAGGCGCTGCGGCAGACCGGCCCACTGCGCGGGCTTCAAGGCCAGCACGGCATCCACCTCGTGCGACGTACCGCCCTGCTCGCGAAGCCAGCCCGCCAGGCGCTCGTCCAGGAAGCGCAGCACCTCGGCCTGCGCCGCACCGTGACCGGCCGGGAAGGCGCGGAACGCCTCCTCCACCAACTGCGGGACCGACAAGGGCAAGGCGCGTTCCACCAGCATGCGCACCACGCCCAGCGCATGGCGCCGCAGGGCGAAGGGGTCCTTGTCACCCGTGGGCAGCTGGCCGATGCCAAACAACCCGGCGAGGGTTTCCAGCTTGTCGGCCAGTGCCACGCACAGCCCGACATCGCCGCGCGGCAGCACGTCGCCAGCGAACCGGGGCTTGTAGTGGTCTTCGATCGCGTCGGCCACGGCCTCGCGCAGGCCGTCGTGGCGCACGTAGTAGGCACCCATGATGCCCTGCAGCTCCGGAAACTCGCCCACCATGTCGGTCAGCAGGTCGGCCTTGGCCAGGGTAGCGGCCTCATCGGCCAGGTCGGCCAGGCTCAGGCCACCCAGCTGCTGTCCAATGAAGCGGGCGATGGCACGCACGCGCTCCACCCGCTCGCCCTGCGTGCCCAGCTTGCCGTGGTACACCACCTTGGCCAGACCCGGCACGCGCGAGGCCAGGGTGGACTTGCGGTCCTGGTCGAAGAAGAACTTGGCGTCTGCCAGCCGCGGACGCACCACGCGTTCGTTGCCGCCAATGACGCGCGACGGGTCGGCCGGCCGGATGTTGCTGACGATCAGGAAACGGTTGGTCAGCCGCCCCTGCGCGTCCAGCAAGGGGAAATACTTCTGGTTGGCCTTCATCGTCAGGATGAGGCACTCCTGCGGCACTGCGAGGAACTCCGGCTCGAAGCTGCACAGCAGCACGTTGGGTCGTTCCACCAGCGCCGTCACCTCGTCCAGCAAGGCCTCGTCCTCGATAGGCTGCAGGCCCTCGCGGGCGGCGGCCTCGGCCAGTTGGCGCACGATCTCGGCACGGCGAGCGGCAAACGAGGGGATCACGGCCCCTTGGTCCTGCAGCGTAAGTTCGTAGGCATCGGCCTGCGCGATCTCGATCGTCTCGGTCGCGGCCTCGAAGCGGTGGCCGCGCGTCTGGCGGCCAGACTGCAGGCCCAGCGCCGCCACGGGCACGATATCGGCGCCGTGCAAGGCCACCAGGCCATGCGCCGGGCGCACGAAGTGCACGCTGGACCAGCCGTCGGCCAGTTGGTACTGCATCACCTTGGGGATGGGCAGCTTGGCCAAGGCCTCGTCCAGCGCCTTTTGCAGGCCGGCCGCCAGCGTCACGCCAGGCTGCACGGCATCCAGGAACAGCGCTTCGGCCTTGCCGTCGGGCGCGCGGCGCAGGCTGGGCACAACCGAGGCATCTGCCCCCAAAGCAGCGAGCTTCTTCAGCAAGGCTGACGTGGGCGCCCCTGTGGCATCCAGTGCCACGGCCACGGGCATGAGCTTCTGGGAGACCGCCTTGTCCGGGGCCACGGCGAGCACCCCAGCAAGGTGGACGGCCAGGCGCCGCGGTGAGGCGAAAGGCGTCGGCTGTGCCTCAGGCAAGGCCAGAGCCTGGGCCTTGAGGCTGTCGGCCAGGGCGTGAGCAAAGGCTTCGCCCAGCTTCTTCAAGGCCTTGGGGGGCAGCTCTTCGACGAAGAGCTCGACCAGCAGCGGGCGAGAGGCAGGCACGAGCGACTGCGGGGTGGGAGACGTTGCGCTCATGCTCAGGCCGCCTTTCTGTCTTGGGCGGCGAGTTGCGCCAGCACCTCGTCGGCCCAGGCGCGCGGCGCCATGGGAAAGCCCAGGCGGGCCCGGCTGTCGAGGTAGCTCTGCGCCACGCCCCGTGCAAGGTTGCGGATGCGCCCGATGTAGGCCGCGCGTTCAGTCACGCTGATGGCGCCGCGGGCGTCCAGCAGGTTGAAGGAGTGGGCCGACTTCAGCACCTGCTCGTAGGCCGGCAGGGCCAGTTGCTGGTCCATCAGGTGGCGCGCCATCTTCTCGTGGGCGCTGAAGGCCTGGAGCAGGAAGTCCACATCGCTGTGCTCGAAGTTGTAGGTGCTTTGCTCCACCTCGTTCTGGTGGTAGACGTCGCGGTACAGCAGCCGCGCCCCGCTGGAGGCGCTCTCGGTCCACACCAGGTCGTAGACGTTGTCCACGCCCTGCAGGTACATGGCCAGGCGCTCCAGCCCGTAGGTGATTTCGCCCGTGATGGGCTTGCAGTCGATGCCGCCCACCTGCTGGAAGTAGGTGAACTGCGTGACCTCCATGCCGTTGAGCCAGACCTCCCAGCCCAGGCCCCAGGCGCCGAGCGTGGGGTTCTCCCAGTCGTCCTCGACGAAGCGGATGTCGTTGCTCTTCAGGTCAAAGCCCAGCGCCTGCAACGAGCCCAGGTAGAGCTCCAGGATGTTCGCCGGCGCCGGCTTGAGCACCACCTGGTACTGGTAGTAATGCTGCAGCCGGTTGGGGTTGTCGCCGTAGCGCCCGTCCTTGGGCCGGCGGCTGGGCTGCACATAGGCCGCCTTCCAGGGCTCCGGGCCCAGCGCGCGCAGGAACGTGGCCGTGTGGCTGGTGCCGGCGCCCACTTCCATGTCGTAGGGCTGCAGCAGCGCGCAACCCTGCGCGTCCCAATAGGACTGCAGTTTCAGGATGATTTGCTGGAAGGTCAGCATGGCAGCAGCCGGTGGCAGGCCCTGACAAGGTTACACAGGGCCTGGAGGTTGGCGAAAACCCTCGATTTTAGGCGCGCACCAGCGCAGCAGCCCGGGGTAGCCTTGGGGTCCGCGGCCTTGGGACCGCCCTGGTGCGCTCTACGGGCGCCGCGGACGGGCCAGCACCGACCGCAACCAACGCCATCAGACACCTCACACCTCCATGAGCCCACAACAGCTCGTTCTCAGCCTGGTGCTGGCCACCATGGTCTTCTCCGTGGCCCTGGAGCTGCGGCTGGACGACTTCCGCCGCGTTGCTACCTCGCCCAAGAGCGTGGTCTCCGGTCTGGTGCCGCAATTCGTGCTGCTGCCCGGGGCCACGTGGCTGGCCACGCTGCTGCTGGACCTGCCCCCCAGCACCGAAGCGGCGATGATCCTCGTGGCCGCCTGCCCGGGCGGCTCGCTGTCCAACGTGGTCACGCACTTCGGGCGCGGCAACACCGCGCTGTCGGTCAGCATCTCGGCGGTGGCCAGCGCGATGGCCTTGTTCCTCACGCCGCTGAACTTCACCTGGATGGTCTCCACCAACCCGGCCACCGCCGGCTGGCTGCGCGAGTTGTCCATCGACCCCTCTGGCATCTGGTGGAGCCTGCTCGCCTTGCTGGCCGTACCCATGACCCTGGGCCTTGTCGTGGCGCACCGCCTGCCGGCTCTGGCCGCCAGGATCCGCAAGCCGCTGGGCACCTTCAGCCTGCTGGCGTTGCTGGCCTTCATCGTGGCCGGCCTGGTGCGCGAGCGCCATTTGCTGAACGCGCAGATCCTGCCCACCTTCGGCATCGTGGTGCTGCACAACGCCGCTGGCCTGCTGCTGGGCTGGCTGAGCGCGTGGGCCTTCAGGGTGAGCACCCGCGACAGTCGCGCCGTGATGATCGAAGGCGGCATGCAGAACTCGGGGCTGGCCCTGGGCATCATCGCCGTGCAATTCAATGCGGACCTGGGGATGGTGATCGTGGCCAGCCTGTGGGGCATCTGGCACATCGTCTCGGGCATGACATTGGCCCTGATCTGGAGAACTCGCGATGCACGATCTGGTCATTGAGGGCGCCACCGTCGTGGACGGCACGGGCGCGCCCGCCCTCGCCGCCGACGTGGCCGTGCGCGACGGCCTCATCGTCGAGGTGGGCCGCATCACCGGCGCGGCGCGCGAGCGCATCAGCGCACCGGGCGCCTGGCTGACGCCGGGCTTCGTGGACCTGCACACCCACTACGACGGCCAGGCCACCTGGGACGAGACCTTCAGCCCCAGCATCCACCACGGTGTGACCACGCTGGTGATGGGCAACTGCGGCGTGGGTTTCGCGCCCCTCAAGCCCGGCCCCAAGGCCACGGCGGTGGCCGACCTGATCGCTCTGATGGAAGGCGTGGAGGACATCCCGGGCGTGGCCCTGGCCGAGGGCGTGCGCTTCGACTGGCAGACCTTCCCGCAGTACATGGACGCGCTGGAGCGCATGCCGCACAGCCTGGACTTCCTGGTGCAGGTGCCGCACGACCCGGTGCGCATGGCGGTGATGGGTGATCGGGCGCTGGCGCAGCAGGCCGCCACGGCGGAGGACATCCAGGCGATGCGCGCGGTGGTGCGCGAAGCGCTGCAGGCCGGCGCGGTGGGTTTTTCAACCGGCCGCACCGACAACCACCGCACCGCGCGCGGCCAGGAGACGCCGGCCTCGGAAGCCAGCATGGACGAGCTGACCGGGATCGCCCGCGCCTTCGAGGGCCTGGGCCATGGGGTGCTGCAGGTGGTGAGCGATTTCGACCTGATGCGCGGGCCGCAGCGTTTCGACGCTGAGTTCGACCTCGTGGAGGCCATGGCGCGGGCCAGTGGGCGGCCCCTGTCCATGACCTGGCTGCAACGTGACCCGGGCGGGGAGCAGTGGAAGGCCATTCGCAGCCGGGTGGACCACGCCGTGGCGCAAGGCCTGTCGCTGCAGCTGCAGAGCGCTGTGCGCGCCATTGGCGTGATCATCGGCCTGGACGCGAGCTTCCACCCCTTCATGGGGTTTCCGGGCTACAAGGAAGTGGCCCACCTGCCCCTGGCCGAGCGGGCTGCGGCCCTGCGCGATCCGGCACGCAAGCAGCGCATCCTGGCTGAGAAGAGCGAGCGCCTGTCGGGTGACGGCACGCCCATCCCACCTTTGGTGGACCTGCTTCTCGCGCGTATCGAGCTGATCGCCGGGCGCATGTTCCCGCTGGCCGACGTACCCGCCTATGAGCAGCCCGTCACCGCCAGCTTCGCGGCCCGGGCGCGGATGCGCGGGACCACGGCGCTGGAGTCTCTGTACGACCACTTTTCGCATGGCGATGGCACCCAGCTCGTGTACTTTCCGCTGTTCAACTACAACGAGGGCTCGCTGGACACGGTGCGTGAGATGCTGGAACATTCCCAGGCGCTGGTGGGTCTGGGCGATGCGGGCGCGCACGTGGGCACCGTGTGCGATGCCAGCGCCACCACCTTCATGCTGACCCACTGGGTGCGAGACCGGCCGCAGGGCCGCCTCACCCTGGAGAAGGCCGTGCATCTCCTGAGCGCGCGCAATGCGCAGTACCTGGGCCTGCATGACCGCGGTGCGATCGCGCCCGGCTTGCGCGCGGACCTGAACCTGATCGACCCGGCACGGCTGTCGGTGGGCACGCCGCGCATCGTGCGCGATCTGCCGGCCGGCGGCCGGCGCTTTCTGCAGAAGGCCGAGGGCTACGTCGGCACCTGGGTGGGCGGCGTGTGTGTACAGCGCGACGGCGCTATCACAGCAGCACGCCCGGGGCGGCTGGTCAGGGCCGGTCAGACGGCAGCGCCGTCGGCCTGAGACCACGCCGGACGCCAGCGGCCAGCGCCAGCACCATCAGCGCCAGCCCGAACAAAGGCCACAAACCCCACCGGCCGGCCCACCAGGCAAACGGCGTGGACCCCACGCGGCCCTCATAGGCCCCCTCCAGCACCCCGCGCACAAACGGCTCCAGACGGTGCGTAACCCGGCCGCGGTGGTCGATGATGGCGGTCACGCCTGTGTTGGTGGCTCGCAGCATGGGCCGCTGCAGCTCCAGCGAG
>JBIKMY010000058.1:0-8882 GCA_044358945.1 Rubrivivax sp. | reverse complement strand
GCCCAGTGACAGGGCGGCCATGCCCACCCCGCCGACCAGGCTGAAGGCTGCGGCACGCCGCACCGTCCGGGCGATGCCGTGGCGGGCGATCCAGCGCCGGCACATGATGGTGCCGGCCAGGTAGGACACCGAAGCGCTGGCCAGGAACACGCCGTACAGGGCCTTGGAAGTGCCCAGCACCTCGATGTAGACAAAAGAACTGCTGGCCAGGAAGGTGTAGAGGCCGCCGTAGGTGAACATCAGCAGCAAGGACCAGGCCAGGAAGGTGGGGTGGCGCAGCATCCGGCCCCAGGTACCCGCCATGCGGGCTGGCTCCAGCGCCTTGGGGTTGCGCTGGTGCAGCGTCTCCGGCAGGCGCCAGACCACCAATGCCAGCGCCGCCGCCGCCACGATGCCGGTGGACGCCAGGGCCCAGCGCCAGCCCAGGGTGGCGGCTAGCACCCCCCCCAGTATGGGGCTGCCCAGGGCGAACAGCCCCAGGCCGGATTGCGCGCGGCTCATCACCAGGGTGCCGCGCAGCGGGTCGTAGAGGTCGCGCACCATGGCGCGGCCGCACACCACCGAGGCCGCCAGCCCGATGCCTTGCAGCACCCGCCCGAGGACCAGCACGTACAGCGCTAACCCGGCCAGGAGTACCGGCCGGCGGCCGAAGCGGTCGGACACGGGCCCGAGCAGCAGCTGCCCGAAGCCGAAGGCCAGGATGAGCCCCGACAGGGTCAGCTGGGCCAGCCCCACCGCACCGCCGAACTCGGCGGACAACGATGGCAGCCCCGGCAGGTAAAGGTCGGTCGTGACCGGCTGCAGGCCCAGGAACAGTGCCAGGGCGACGGCTACCAGGGCGTCGGAAGGTGCTTTTCGATCAGAAGCGTTCATCGTCTCGCAGGTAGCGCCACTGGCCCACGGGCAGGGCCCCGAGCAGCACGCTGCCGATGCGCACGCGCCGCAGCGCCAGCACCTTCAGGCCCACGAGCTCGCACATGCGGCGCACCTGGCGTTTGCGGCCTTCGCGCAGCACGATGCGCAACTGGTCCTCGTTGGCCCAGCTTGCCTTGGCAGGCAGCAGCGGTCGCCCATCGAGTGCCAGGCCGTGGCGCAACAGGTCCAGACCGTTTTCGCGGAACGACCCCGCGGCCATGGGCGCCACGCGAACCATGTACTCCTTCTCCACGTCGGAGTCCTCGCCGATCAGGTGGCGGGCGATGCGGCCGTCCTGGGTCAGCACCAGCAGGCCGGTGGAGTCCAGGTCGAGCCGGCCGGCCGGTGCCAGGCCCCGCCCATGGCCCGGGTGCCAGGGCCGGCCGCGGTCCTGCGCCCAGCGCCGGTCGGCCGTCACCAGAACGGCGGCGGGCTCGTGCCCGTCCTCGGCCTGGCCGCTCACGTAGCCCAGCGGCTTGTGCATGAGGATGGTGACGCGGTGGCCCTGCTCCTGCCGCGCTGCCGGATCGATATCGATGCGCTCGTCGCCCTGGACGCGCTGGCCCAGCACCGCCAATCGACCGTTGACGCGCACCCAGCCGGCCTCGATCCATTCGTCAGCCTCACGGCGAGAGGCGATGGCGCGTTCGGCCATCACCTTGGACAGGCGGATGCCTTCAGGCCCTGGCGGCGGCCGAAAGGGCTGGCGTGTGTGTTCGTTCCGGCCCGGGCGGCTTGTGTGGCCTGTGTGGCCAGTTTGGGCCGTATGGGCTGTGTGGGCTGTATGCCTCGTGTCGCCTGTGTGACCTGTGCGGCCTGGGACAGCAGGCACGTTCGCCGGGGCGCGCGATCGGGGTGGCGCATGGCCCCGAACCGCGGGGCGGCGTGGGTCCCGGGTGGGAGCATCAGGTTTCAAGCCGAGCCGTTGGCGTTCCTTCATGCGTGTCATTGGAGCACGCGCCTTCAACGCCCGCGCAGAAACAGCCCGTCCAGCTCCTTCAGGGTGACCTGCCGCCAGGTGGGCCGGCCGTGGTTGCAGGTGTCGGCGCGCTCGGTGGCTTCCATGTCGCGCAACAGGGCGTCCATTTCCGTCAGCGTCAGGCGGCGGTTGGCCCGCACAGCGGCGTGGCAGGCCATGGTGGCCAGCAGTTCGTCACGCGCCCTTTGCACCACGCGGCTGGAGCCCACCTGCTGCAGCTCGGCCAGCACCGACCGCGTCAGTTCCGTCAGGTCGGCTTGCGGCAGGGCAGCGGGCCGGCTGCGCACCGCCAGGGTGGCCGGGCCCAGCACGTCCACCTCCAGGCCCAGGGCGGCGAGGGTTTCAGCCTCTTCCTGCACGGCGGCCACTTCGGCGGCGGTGGCGGACATCGTGTGCGGGATCAGCAGCGGCTGCGAGGGCAGGGGGCCTCCTGTGGCGGCAGCCTGCTTCAGGCGTTCGTAGACGATGCGCTCGTGTGCGGCGTGCATGTCCACCACCACCAGGCCGTGGGCGTTCTCCGCCAGCACGTAGACGCCACCCACCTGGGCGATTGCGCGGCCCAGGGGCAGGTCGTCGTCATGGCCCTGGGGCGCGGGGGCATCGGGCGCATCAGGCGCATCAGGCGCGGGTTGACCCTGCCGCAGCGCCGCCCAGGCGGGCAGGCCCCCGCTGCCAGCCAGGGGGTCGGGCCGTTGCCAGGCAGGCGCCGCTTCCCGAACCTTCAGCGGTGCCAGCAGCGAGGCTTGGTGCGGCGCCCAGGGGGATGCGATGTTCGACTGGACCACCTGGCCCTGCGCAGGTGTCACGGTGCCGGGCGCCTCGGACGGCCCGACAGGCGTGGCTCCTGGCGCCAGCCCGGGCGCTGGCAAGCTGCTGCCGGCGCCCGCATCCCCGGCGTTGAGGCTTGCCCGCGTCGGGGCCAGTGCGTCTTCCACCGCCCGCTGCACGGCCTGGTGCACTGCGCGGCCGTCGCGGAAGCGCACCTCGATCTTGGTCGGGTGCACGTTCACGTCCACCAGTTCCGGTGCGATCTGCAGGAAGAGCACGTAGGCGGGCTGGCGGCTACCGTGCAGCTGGTCTTCATAGGCAGCCCGCACGGCGTGCGAGACCAGCCGGTCGCGCACGAAGCGGCCGTTGACGAACAGGAACTGCTGGTCGGCCCGGCTGCGCGCGGCCTCGGGCTGGCCGGCGCGGCCCAGAAGCGACATCGGGCCCTGGGCGCTGTCCACCGCACGGCTGGCCTGCAGAAAGTCCGCGCCCAGCACATCGGCCAGGCGCTGGTCGTGCGCACCGGCACGCCACTGCGCTACGAGCCGCCCTTCGTGCCAGACCGCAAAGCCCACGTCAGGCCGGGCCAGGGCGTGGCGGCGCACGGCCTCCAGCGCGTGCGCCAGCTCGGTGGCGTCGGTCTTGAGGAACTTTCGCCGGGCGGGTGTGCTGAAGAACAGTTCCCGCACCTCCACCGTGGTGCCGGTGGCGCGGGCGGCGGGCTGGAGTTCGCCGCTGCGTGCGTCCAGCCGGAAGGCGTGGGGGGCTTGCGCCGTGCGGCTGGTCAGCGACAGGTCGGCAATGCTGGCAATGGCCGCCAGAGCCTCGCCACGAAAACCCATGGTGCCCACGCGCTCCAGCTCTGCCAGGTCGCGGATCTTGCTGGTGGCGTGGCGCTTGAGTGCCAGCGGCAGCTCCTGCGCCGGGATGCCGCCGCCGTCGTCTTCCACCGCGATGCTGCGCACGCCGCCGGCGGCCAGCCGCACCGTGATCTGGGTGGCGCCGGCGTCCAGCGCGTTGTCCACCAGCTCACGCACCACCGAGGCCGGGCGCTCCACCACCTCGCCCGCGGCGATCTGGCTCACCAGCTCGTCAGGCAGCTCGCGGATCGGGCGCCGGGGCACGCCAGGTGAGGGTGGTTCCATGTTGAGGATTGTAGGAATCGGGTAGGTCGGATCCTCGGAGCGGGTCCCGATAATCCCGCCATGGAATTGATCGCTTTTCTCGTCGACTTCATCCTGCATGTCGACAAGCACCTCGCCGCCTTCGTCCAGGCCTACGGCCCCTGGGTGTACGCCCTGCTGTTTGTCATCGTCTTCGTGGAGACGGGGGTGGTGGTCATGCCGTTCCTGCCCGGGGACTCGCTGCTGTTCGTGGTGGGCACGCTGTGCGGGGCGGGGCTGATGAGCCTGCCCCTGGCCATGGCGCTGCTCATCCTGGCTGCGGTGCTGGGCGACCAGACGAACTACCTGATCGGACGCCACGTGGGGCCGCGGGTGTGGGGCTGGGAGCAGTCGCGCTTCTTCAACAAGCGGGCCTTCGAACAGGCGCATGCCTTCTACGAGCGCTGGGGCGGCATCACCATCATCCTGGCGCGCTTCATGCCATTCATTCGCACCTTCGCACCTTTCGTGGCGGGGGTGGCGGAGATGAACCGCGCACGGTTCACCAGCTACAACGTCATCGGCGCGTTGATCTGGGTGATCAGCCTGACGCTGGCGGGCTACCTCTTCGGCAACCTTCCCATCGTGCAGCAGCACTTGAGCAAGATCATCTGGGCGCTGATTCTGGTGCCGGGATTGATCGCGATCTTCGGGGCCTGGCGGGCCCGGCGCGCCGCGGGCTGAGCAGCCCGCCAACAGCTTGCCGACGGGTCAGACCCTGCGCTGCCGTGCCAGCGGGGGGTTCTTCAGGAAGTAGCGCCGGATGCCTTCGGCCAGCGCGTCCACGAGGCGCGCCTGCCACTCGGGGTCGCGCAGCAGGGCTTCCTCCTGCGGGTTGGAGATGAAGGCGGTCTCCACCAGGATGCTGGGGATGTCCGGCGCTTTGAGCACTGCAAACCCGGCTTGTTCCACCTGCGGTTTGTGCAGGCGGCCCACACGCCCCAGGCGCGAGAGCACCTCCTGGCCCACGCGCAGGCTGTCCTTGATCTGCGCGGTGGTGCTCATGTCGAGCATCGCCCGCAGCACCTGCGCATCCTTCACCGCCACGTTGACGCCCCCGACCAGGTCCGCGGCGTTCTCCCGGTCGGCCATCCACTTCGCCGCCGTGCTCGTGGCCGCACCCGTTGACAGCGCAAACACGCTTCCGCCGCGCGCCTCCGGGCGCATGAAGGCATCGGCGTGGATGGAGACAAAGAGGTCGGCCTGCACGCGCCGGGCTTTGCGCACGCGTTCGTGCAGGGGCACGAAGAAGTCGGCATCGCGCGTGAGCATGGCGCGCATGCCGCGCTGCTCGTTGAGGCGCTCGCGCAGTTGCAGGGCGATCTGCAGCACCACGTCCTTCTCGCGCAGGCCGGTGGGGCCGATGGCCCCAGGGTCTTCGCCACCGTGCCCGGGGTCCAGGGCCACGATGACCAGGCGGTCGATGCTCTCAGGCAGAGGTGCCGCCTCGGCAGGGGCCGCTGGTGCGGGCGTCTGCACGGCTGCCGGTGCGGAGGCGGCGGTGGGTGGGGCGGGCGAGACAGCCGCCGGCGCGCCGGGGCGCGGCGCGGGCGTGGGAGCGGCGCCGGAGGCTGCAGGCTTGCCCATGGGCTGCTCCACCCGGGCGATGAACTCGCCCAGCGCGTCCTTCACCGCCTGCGCCGCCTGGCGCGAGGCCTGCTCCCTTTCCTGCACCAGCGCCAGCAGCGGGTCGCGCTCCACCTGCGGGAACAGGTCCAGCACCAGTCGGTGCCGGTAAGCCGCCACGGGCGCCAGCACGAACTGCTGTGGCGCCACGGGCTGTTTGAGATCCAGCACCAGGCGTACGGTGCGCGGCTGGTACTGCCCGGCGCGGATGCCGGCGATGTAGGGGTCGTCGGGCTTGACCTTGCCGACCAGATCGCGCAGGGCGCCGTCGAGCTCCAGCCCGTCGATGTCGATCACCAGCCGGGGCGGGCCTTCGGGGGTGAGGAACTGACGCGCCGCCAGCGGTGCGTCACTTTCGATGGTCACGCGCGTGTAGTCGGCCGCCGGCCATACCCGAACGGCCAGGATGGCCACGGCGCGGGCTGCATTGCTGACCGTCAACGTCAGGGCCAGGGTGCCCAGGCGCGCAAGGGCCTGGCGCCGGGACGGCCCGGGCCCGCCGAGGGTGGCGGTCAGTGCCAGGGCAGGGCGGCGGCGCATGCTCAGGCGGCCTCTCCCAGGGCGTGCAGCAGGCGCCGCCCCGCAGGGGTCAGCGCGTCCACGCGGATCTGACGGGGCGGCGAGGCCTCGCCAGCGTCATCCGCTGACGCCGGCACAGACAGGTGCAGTGCCAGGTCTGGCGTGGGCAGCACGCCGGCGGCCTTGTCCGGCCATTCGGCGAGCTTCAGGCCGGGCCGTGCGAACACGTCCCGGAAGCCGGCGTCTTCCCACTCGCGCGGGTCGTTGAAGCGGTAGAAATCGAAGTGCGCGATGTCCAGCCCGCCTGCTTGGTAGGGTTCCATCACCGTGTAGGTGGGGCTCTTGATGCGCCCTGTGACTCCCAGGGCGCGCAGCAGGTGGCGCACGAAAGTCGTCTTGCCGGCACCCAAGGGGCCCTGCAGCGTGAGGAAGGCGTTGTGCACGTCGGGTGCGCAGGCCAGACGGGTTGCGAAGGCGGCACAGGCCGCCTCGTCGGCCCAGCGCAGGTGCCTGCTTTCTAGAATCGGTGGATGGGAGAGGTGCATCGGCCCGAGGAGATGACGCTGCAGGCCGAGGGCCTGCTGGCGCGCGTGCGCGAGGAAGCGCGAACGTTGGGATTCTCCCAAATCGGGGTGTCGGACATCGACTTGTCCACGGCCGAGCCGGGGTTGGTGGCCTGGCTGGAGGCGGGGTTCCATGGCTCCATGCACTACATGGCAGCCCACGGCCTGAAGCGGGCACGCCCGGCCGAACTGGTGCCCGGCACCGTCAGCGTGATCAGCGTGCGCATGGACTACCTGCCGCGCCAGCGGGATGCCGGGGCTCCCGGGCCGCCAGACGGCGGCTGGGTGGCTCGCGAGCAGGCCCGTCTGGCCGACCCGCAGCAGGCCGTGGTGTCCGTGTATGCCCGGGGCCGGGATTACCACAAGGTGCTGCGCCAGCGCCTTCAGAGCCTGGCGGAGAACCTGGGCCAGTGGCTGGGCCCCTTCGGCCACCGGGCCTTCACCGACTCCGCTCCCGTGCTGGAGGTGGAAATGGCCGCGCGCAGCGGCATCGGCTGGCGCGGCAAGCACACCCTGGCCCTGCACCGTGACGCGGGTTCGATGTTCTTTCTGGGTGAGCTGTTCGTCGATCTGGCCTTGCCGCCCACGCCGCTGGTCAGCGCGCACTGCGGCAGTTGCAGTGCCTGCCTGGACGCCTGCCCCACCCAGGCGATCGTGGCGCCCTACCGCCTGGATGCGCGGCGCTGCATTTCCTACCTCACCATCGAGCACGACGGGCCCATCCCGGTGGAGTTCCGCCGCGCCCTGGGCAACCGCATCTACGGCTGCGACGACTGCCAGCTGGCCTGCCCCTGGAACAGGTATGCGCAGCGTTCCGCCTTGCCGGACTTCGATGAACGCGAGGGGATGTCAGGCGCCACGCTGCTGACCCTGTGGGCCTGGGACGAAGCCACCTGGCTGCGCCGTACCGAGGGCAGCGCCATCCGCCGCATCGGCTGGTGGCGCTGGCGCCGCAACCTGGCCGTCGGGCTGGGCAATGCGCTGGCGCAGGCGGCTGACACACTGTCGGCCCAGGACATCCGCTCGGCGCTGCAGGCCGGGCGTGAGCAGGCCGACCCGCTGGTGCGTGAGCACATCGAGTGGGCCCTGGCTCAGCGCGAATGTGCCCTGGCTCAGCGCCAGGGGCGCGCCAATCCTTGATCGTGTCGGGGGTGCCCGCGGCAAGGCACACTTCAGGTTTCGGGCGTGCCCGTGTCCTGTCTGGTTTATGGAGGCTCTTCATGAAACTCAAGTTCCTGCTTTCGCTGGCGAGTGCCAGCATCCTGGCGGCCCCTGTGGCCCTGGCCCAGCCCTACCCCAACAAGCCCGTGCGGCTTGTCGTGCCTTTCGCCCCCGGTGGCACCACCGACATCGTGGCCCGCGTGGTGGCCGAGAAGGTTGGCGCTGCCTTCGGGCAGCAGATGGTGGTGGAAAACAAGGCCGGCGGCGGCGGCTCCATTGGCGCACTTGAAGTTGTCAAGGCGACACCCGACGGCTACATACTGGGCATGGCCACCGTCTCCACCACGGCCGCCAACCCTGCCATCAACACACGCATTGGCTACAGCCCGACGAGTGACTTCACCCCCATCATCAACATTGCGGCCACGCCCAACGTGATCGCGGTGCATCCCAGCTTCCCGGCGAGGGACTACAAGGGCTTCATCGCCGAGCTGAAGAAGAACCCGGGCAAGTACAGCTACGCCAGCTCGGGCACGGGTGGCATCGGTCACCTGCAGACCGAACTCTTCAAGAGCCTGGCAGGCGTGTTCATGACGCACATCCCCTACCGGGGCGCAGGCCCGGCATTGAACGACACCGTGGCGGGGCAGGTGCCGGTCATCTTCGACAACATGCCCTCTGCGCTGCCCTTCATTCGCGACGGGCGCTTGATCCCCATCGTGGTGGCGGCGCCGCAGCGCCTGACCCAGCTGCCCAATGTGCCCACCTTCAAGGAAGTGGGCCTAGAGCCCGTCAACCGCATGGCCTATTACGGCGTCCTCGGGCCCAAGGGCTTGCCCAAGGACGTGGTTGACAAGGTGGCGGCGGCCGTGAAGAAGACGGCCGAGTTGCCCGACGTGCGCAAGCGCATCGAAGACACCGGCTCCCTGATGGTGCTGAACTCCCCCGAGCAGTTCGCAGCGCAGATCAGCGCCGAGTTCGAGGTTTACAAGAAAGTCGTGGCAGACCAGAAGCTCAAGCTGGACTGATTTGCAAGCGTTGCGCAGCGCCGCCCTGATCGATCGCTTCATCGACGCCCTGTGGGTGGAGGACGGTCTGGCGCCGCTGACGCTGGCGGCTTACCGGCGCGATCTCGGCCTGTTCGCCGCCTGGCTGGAGCAGTCGTCCGATCGGACCCTGGAGCACACC
>JBIKMY010000057.1:0-8938 GCA_044358945.1 Rubrivivax sp. | reverse complement strand
CGGGCGTGGGCTGGGCCGTGGGCACCCTGATCCTGAAACGCCGGCCCCCGCGGGCCGCAGCGATGGTGCTGACGGGGTGGCAACTGCTGATCTCGTCCGTCCCCATCACCCTGGGCGCCTTTGCCCTGGGCCAAGGCCCTTGGTTCTGGCCTTCCTGGCCCAGCATGGCGGCCATCGCCTACATCGCCCTGGTGCCGATGTGCATCGGCAACCTGGCCTGGTTTTCCATCGTGGGCATGCTGCCAGCCCAGGTGGCGGGCCTGTCATCGATCATGGTGCCCATGGTGGCCATGGTCACGGGCGCAGCCGTCAGGGGCGAGCCGCTGGGGCTGCTGCAGTGGGCGGCCATGGCGTGCTGTGCCGGGGCCTTGTGGCTGGCGCTGAGACCGCGGCGGATCACGCCGGGCTGACGGGCACGCCTTCCCCCGCGAGCCAGGCCCGCAGGGCGGCCTCGTCCAGCACGGTCACGCCCAAGGCCTGGGCCTTTTCCAGCTTGCTGCCGGCCTCGGTGCCGGCCACGACAGCATCGGTCTTGCGCGACACCGAGCCGGCGACCTTGCCGCCCGCCGCCTCGATCAGGGCCTTGGCCTCGTCGCGCGAGAGCGTGGGCAGGGTGCCGGTCAGCACCAGCGTCTTGCCCGTCAGCGGGCCGGGTGCGGCCTGGGCGGCACCTTCGTGCTCGTCCCATCGCACCCCGCAGGCCTGCAACTGCTCGACGATCTCCCGGTGGTGCGGCTGGGCGAAGAAGGTGTGGATGCTGCGGGCCACCACCGGCCCCACGTCGGGTACCTCCAGCAACTGCGCTTCGGTGGCGTCCATCAGGCGATCGACGGCGCCGAAGTGCCGTGCCAGGTCACGTGCCGTGGCCTCGCCCACATGGCGGATGCCCAGGGCATAGATGAAGCGCGCCAGCGTGGTGTGCTTGCTGCGCTCCAGCGCCGCCACCAGGTTGGCGGCACTCTTTTCGGCCATGCGGTCCAGGGCTGCAAGCTTGGCCAGCCCCAGGGTGTAGAGCTCGGGCAGCGTGCGCACCAGGCCGCCATCGACCAGCTGGTCCACCAGCTTGTCGCCCAGGCCCTCGATGTCCATCGCACGGCGGCCGGCGAAGTGCAGCAGCGCCTGCTTGCGCTGCGCGGCGCAGAACAGGCCACCTGAGCATCGATGATCGATGCCCCCTGTCTCGCGCAGCACCTCGCTGGCGCACACCGGGCAATGGCGGGGCATGTGGAAGTTGGGCACGTAGCCTGCCCGCGGCCCCGGCACGCGGCCCACCACCTCGGGAATCACGTCCCCCGCGCGCCGCACGATGACCGTGTCGCCCACCCGCACGCCCTTGCGTCGCAACTCGAAGACGTTGTGCAGCGTGGCATTGCTGACCGTGGTGCCCCCCACGAACACCGGCTCCAGCTTGGCCACGGGCGTGAGCTTGCCCGTGCGGCCGACCTGGATCTCGATGGCGTTCAGCCGCGTCATCTGTTCTTGCGCCGGGTACTTGTGCGCCACGGCCCAGCGGGGCTCCCGGGTGACGAAACCCAGCTGGCGCTGCAGGTCCAGGCGGTCCACCTTGTAGACCACGCCGTCGATGTCGAATGGCAGGCCGTCGCGCGCCGCGGCAATGCGCTGGTGAAAGGCCACCAGGCCGTCCGCGCCCGCCACCACCGCGCGGTCGGCGCACACGGGCAAGCCGAAGCCAGCCAGCGCATCCAGCACCTGGCTGTGACGCGGCGGCGGCGCCCAGCCCTGCACCTCGCCCAGCCCATAGGCGAAGAAGCTCAGCGGCCGCTGTGCGGCGATGGTCGGGTCGAGCTGACGCACCGCCCCGGCCGCGGCATTGCGCGGGTTGACGAAGGTCTTGTCGCCCCGCTCACGCTGGCGTTCGTTCAGACGCTCGAAATCATCGCGCCGCAGGTAGACCTCTCCGCGCACCTCCAGCACGGGCGGCAACGGCGCGCCAGGTGGTGCCTGCAGCCGCAAGGGAATCTGCCCGATGGTGCGGATGTTCTGCGTGACGTCCTCCCCCGTCTCACCGTCGCCCCGGGTGGCCGCGCGCACCAGCACTCCGGCCTCATAGCGCAGGCTGAGCGCCAGGCCATCGAACTTCAGCTCCACGGCGTACTCCACCGCCGGTGCCGTCTCGGCCAGGCCCAGCTCCCGACGTACCCGTGCATCGAAGGCCTGGGCGCCGGCGTCGGTGGTGTCGGTTTCGGTGCGGATGCTGAGCATGGGCACGGCGTGGCGCACCGCCTCGAAGCCTTCCAGCACCCGGCCGAGCACCCGCTGCGTGGGCGAATCAGGCGTTCGCAGGGAGGGCTCGGCCTCCTCCAGCGCCTGCAGTTCCTGGAACAGGGCGTCGTAGGCGGCATCCGGCAGCTCCGGGGCGTCCAGGACGTAGTACAGGTGGGCGTGACGATGCAGCAGCGCGCGAAGTTCCGCGGCCCTGCGGGCCGTGGACGTCAGCGCATCGGCAGGTTGCATCGGGGCGCTCAGCTGAACAAGCGGCGAGCCGCCGCAGACCCGGCGGCCAGATCCCGGGATTCCAGCGTCCGGTACAACTGCTGCAACTCCTTGCCGATGGCGTCGAAGGCGTGCAGCGTCACGGCCCGCCCCTGGTCGTCCACCAGCAGGGCGTCCATGTCGCTGGCCAGGGCCGTGGCCACGCGGTGCCAGGCGGGAAAGGGCTCGGCCGCCTCCTCGGTCTGCGCCACATCGAGGCTGAGTTGCACCTCGCGCAGGGCGGCGTCCTGCGGGTCGTCCGCCAGGGCCACCTGGGGATCGAAGGACAGCACCAGGACTGGCGGGTCGCCCTCCTGGGTGCCGGGCAGCACCATTCGGCCGGGCAGCACGCCAGGAATGAAGCCGTGGCGGGCCACGGTCTGCTGCACGTAACCCAGCGACCAGGCCACCGAACGGGCCCGCAGCAGCAGACCCAACTGGGCATCCAGCGGCTGCGAGAAAGCGTCGAGCTCGCGTGCGCGCGCCACCACTTCCAGCATGTCGGGGAAATCGGCCATGGCGCCCACCCCCTGGGCGAAGGCCTCGATCTTCTGGACAAACTCCGAATACTCGATCTCGTTGAGCGCGCCCGCGCGGTTGGCCAACTGCACCCCCGCCTGGAACTCGGCGTAGGACTGGCCGTGAACCGGCTGCTCCCAGGCCTGGGTGGCGACGTTCAGGCCCTCGACGTACAACGGCTTGCTGCCCGCGCGCCAGCTGGCGGGCAGGTGGGCCACCGCAAGATCGCCTGTCACGGGCGACTCCAGCGTGAGGGTCACGATGGCGTCGATCAGGGCGTCCAGGCGCGCGGCCGGCCGCAGCGACGACAGCCGGTTGGAACCTGGCAGCACCGGGTGCGGGTGCCCGCTGGCACCCGCTTCAAGCGCGGACGCTGCGGGTGCCTCATCGGCCGCAGCGGCGGGATCCTGCGCGCCCAGGGACGGCTCCTGCCGTCCCTCAGCCGTGGCCGAGGCCTCACCCGCCGGCGGCCCCTGCCGGGGCCGGGCCCGGCGTGCCGACCACCAGGCCTGCGCGCCCACCCCCCCCAGCACCAACGCCGCCACCACCGCCAGGGACACCGTCAAGTCCATCCCGCCCTCCGCTGCCTCAAGCTGCCTGGGCCATGCCCACGGCCGATTCCATGTCCACCGCCACGATGCGCGACACCCCCTGCTCTTGCATGGTCACGCCAATCAACTGCTGCGCCATCTCCATGGCGATCTTGTTGTGGCTGATGAACAGGAACTGCGTGGCGCGGCTCATCTCGCTGACGAGGCGCGCATAGCGCTCGGTGTTGGCATCGTCCAGCGGCGCATCCACCTCGTCGAGCAGGCAGAAAGGCGCGGGGTTGAGCTGGAAGATGGCGAACACCAGGGCGATGGCGGTCAGTGCCTTTTCGCCACCGGACAGCAGATGGATGGTGGAGTTCTTCTTGCCCGGGGGCTGGGCCATGACCTGAACCCCGGCATCCAGGATCTCGTCGCCTGTCATCACCAGGCGCGCCGCCCCGCCGCCGAACAGGCTGGGGAACATGCGGCCGAAGTGCTCGTTGACCTGGTCGAAGGTCTGGCGCAGGAGGTCTCGGGTTTCCAGGTCGATCTTGCGAATGGCGTCTTCCAGCGTGCCGATGGCGTCGTTCAGGTCGGCGTTCTGGGCGTCCAGAAAAGTCTTGCGCTCACGTGAGGCCGTCAGCTCGTCCAGCGCGGCCAAGTTCACCGCGCCCAGGGCGGCGATCTCGCGCTGGATGCGGTCGATCTCGCCTTGCAGGCCCCACAGGCGCACGGCGCCTTCCTCGATGGAGCGGGCCAGGGCCTCCAGGTCGACCGACGCCGCCTGCAACTGCTCCATGTACTGGGCACCGCCTAGTTGCGCCGCCTGCACTTCCAGTTGAAGCCGGGTGATCTGCTCGCGCAGCGGATCAAGACTGCGCTCCACCTCCAGCCTTCGCTCGTCGCCGCTGCGCAGCCGCGCGGTCAGATCGTCGTACTCGCTGCGCACCACCCCCAGCTGCTGCTCGCGCTCCAATTTCAGGGCCAGGGCGCCTTGCAGCCCGGCCTGCGCGGCAGCGTCATTCAACGCGCCCAGCTCCATCTCCAGCTGCGTGCCGGCCTGCGCGCCGCTGTCCATCTGCTGGGCGGCGGTCTGCACCACACGCTGCAGTTCACCGCGCCGTGCGGCCAGGGCGCGCACCTGGAACCGGGCCTCCTGCGCCTGGCGTTCCAGCGAGCGCTGCTGCTCCCGGGCATCTGACAGCGCGCGCTCGGCGTCGATCACGGCCTCCTCGAGCTGGGCATGGCGCTCCTGCGCATCGGCCAGCGCCAGATCGAGCTCCTCGAAGCGGGCCTCGCCCGTGGCACGTCTTTCCTGCAGGTCTTCGAGGCGGGCGTCCAGTTCGCCCAGTTCGTCATCCAGCTGGCCGCGCCGGGCCTGGGCGGCGTCGGCCTGCTGCGACAGCCGCATCCATTCCACCTGCAGCTGGTGGGCACGGGACTGGGCCTCGGCCGCCTCGCGGCGCACGCCGGCCAGGCGCTGGCTGGCCTGCGTGTAGGCGGCGTCCAGCCGAACGAGGGCGGTGCGGGCATCGTCGGCCATCAGTTGCTGGCCGCGCAAGGCGCGGTCCAGGTTTTCGATCTCCTGGGCACGCGCGAGCATGCCGGCCTGTTCGGAATCGGGCGCGTAGAACGTGACCGCGAAAGGAGAAACCGCATGGCCCTCTCGGGTCATGATGACCTCGCCGCGGGTCAGGCGCGCCCGGTCGGCCAGTGCCTGCTCCAGACTGGACGCGGTGTACACCCCCTCCAGCCAGTCCGACAGCAGGGCCTTGAGGCTGGCATCGCCCAGCCGCAGCAAGTCGGCCAGACGCGGCAAGGTTCGGTGCTCGTCCGCAGGCACGGCCGCCGGCGGGCTGTAGAAAGCCAGTCGGGCCGGCGGCGCATCGGCTGCGAAGGCCCGCACCGTGTCCAGACGGCCCACCTCCAGCGCGCTCAGACGCTCGCGCAGCGCGGACTCCAGCGCCGTCTCCCAGCCAGGTTCGATGTGCACCCGCGTCCACAAGCCTTGCAGAGCGTCCAGGCCATGCCGGGACAGCCAGGGCTTGAGCTTGCCTTCGGTCTGCACTTTCTCTTGCAGCGCACGCAGGGCCTCCAGGCGCGCCGCGAGATCGGCCTGGCGAGCCGCCTCGTGGTTGGCCGCCTGCTGCTGGGCACGGCGCTGCTCGTCCAGCAGCGGCACCTCGTCCTGCAATTCGTGCAACTGCGCCTCGGCCACGGCGTGATGCTGCGCCGCAAGGTCAACGTCGCGCTTGAGTTCCTCCAGGCGGGTCAGGTCCGGCCGTGCCAGGCCCTGCCGCTCCGCCACCAACCTCTCTCGGCGCGACTGCAACTGGCGCGACTGCTCTTCGATGCTGCGGCTCTCCGCGGCCAGCACCTGGATCTGCTGCTGCACCTGGCCGGCAGCCGCGCGCTGCGCGTTGGCCTCGCCCTGGGCGGCGCGCACCGCGTCTTCCAGGGCGGGCAGGCCATCGGCCTGCTCCTGCGCCTGGGCCTCCAGCACTTCGCCCTGTTCCTGGGCCGCCTCGATCCCGACGGCCATGCCCTCGAGTTCGGCCTGCGCCTCGTCCTGGCGCTGAGCCCACTGCGCCTGCTGGGCCCGCAGATCGGCCATGCGCTGCTCCACGCGCTGCCGGCTTTCCACCACGTAGCGGATGCGCTCTTCCAGCCGGCTGACTTCCAGCGCGGCATCGGCCAGGGCGCCCTGGGCCAGATGCAGCCGGTCGGCTGCGGCGTAGTGCGCCTGACGCACGGTCTCCAGTTCGGCCTCCACCTGACGCAGTTCGGCCAGACGGGCCTCCAGCGCGGTGGCCGCCTCGTCCCCCGCCCTGCGCACACGAGCCTCCTCGCCCGCCGCGTCACGGTGCTTCAAGAACCACAGTTGGTGCAGCTTGAGCGTGCCCTGGTCCTGCAGGCTGCGGTAGGTCTGCGCCACCTCGGCCTGCTTCTCCAGCTTGTCCAGGTTGGCGTTGAGCTCGCGCAGGATGTCGTCCACGCGCGTCAGGTTCTCCCGGGTGTCCTTGAGCCGGTTCTCGGTCTCGCGCCGACGCTCCTTGTACTTGGACACGCCCGCGGCTTCTTCCAGGAAAAGCCGCAGCTCTTCCGGGCGCGACTCGATGATGCGGCTGATGGTGCCCTGGCCAATGATGGCGTAGGCCCGGGGGCCCAAACCGGTACCCAGGAAGACGTCCTGCACGTCACGCCGGCGCACGGGCTGGCTGTTGATGTAGTAGCTGCTGGTGCCGTCGCGCGTCAACACGCGACGTACGGCAATCTCGCTGAAGCTGTTCCACTGCCCGCCCGCACGGGCGTCGGCGTTGTCGAACACCAGCTCCACGCTGGCGCGGTTGGCCGGCTTGCGCTGGCCCGAGCCGTTGAAGATGACGTCCTGCATGGACTCACCGCGCAACTCGCTGGCCTTGCTCTCGCCCAGCACCCATCGCACCGCGTCCATGATGTTGGACTTGCCGCAGCCATTGGGCCCCACCACGCCCACCAGCTGGCCGGGCAGCTGAAAGGTGGTGGGTTCGGCAAAGGACTTGAAGCCCGAGAGCTTGATCTGGTTCAGACGCATGGGAGTTCGGGCTCGGGACTTTGGCGAACACCCGACCGCAATACCTCTAAGCTATTGATTTAATTGAACTTTTTTCCCCGAAGCACACGCGGAAAACCGGTTGGATGATATCATCGCGCCCCTTGAAAAGACCCCGTCGCGCCCCGGCGCGTTCTAAGCTCATGCCCACACGCACCCAGCGCGCCAAGCCCGCCGTTCCTCCTAGCGCCCCGAGCCGCCAGCTCGACACCTTCGAGAACCCCGCGTCCGATCGCGACTACGTCATCCGCTTCGACATTCCGGAGTTCACCTGCCTGTGCCCCCTCACCGGCCAACCCGACTTCGCCCACTTCCTCATCGAGATCGTGGCCGACCGCTACTGCGTGGAGACCAAGAGCCTGAAGCAGTACTTCTGGAGCTACCGCAACGAGGGCGCGTTCCACGAGAAGGTGACCAACACCATCCTGTCAGACCTCGTGAAGGCTCTTTCGCCCCGCTTCGTTCGCATCAGCGCCGACTGGTATGTGCGCGGCGGCATCCGCACCTATGTCACGGCCGAGCATCGCAAGCGCGGCTGGAAGCCGGCACCATACGTGCACCTGGCGCCCTTGCCGGCCACGGGCACTACAAGCGCCATGCCCTCGTCGCCCGACATCGGGGCACGTTGACGGCGCCGCACTGCCAAGGTCATCACTGACATGGGCTCCTGGCTGCGCAAGATCTTTGGCGCGGGCGGCACGAGCACGCCGAATCATTCCGCTGATGACACGGTGCCAGCTGGTGGCCACGGGGCTTCGCACCATCGACGACCTGGAAACCGCGCTCTCCGGTCCGTTCGAGATGGCGGACGGTTCTGCTGGTGGCGCGTTCGGACAGCCGGCCCACCGCCGTGGCCCTGCACGAGTTGACCCTGACCCGGGCGCACTTCCTGGAGGAGCTGGCCCGCGCGATCTGGGCTCCTGCCGCCACCCTGTACACCACCGGGCTGCTGTCACTTCTGGACGTGATGATGCAGCAGCCCATGGACAAGGTGCTGGACTCGATCGGCCTGACCGACGAATCCCGGGACGCCCTGCTCCATCGCAGCGGACCCTGGCACGAACTGCTGGAACTGGCGCGCTGCCTGGAGACCGGCCGGCTCGAGCAGGCCCGCGATCTGGCCGAGCCCCTGGGCGGCCTGAAGGTCGCACAGGCGGCGATGGAAAGAGCCCGCAACTCAGCCGCCGCGGTGGCGGCGGAACTGCACGACGTCTGGCAGGCCGATTGAAGGCCCACCAAACGCCCGGGCGCGGCGGGCCACCCCTGCTCGGGATAATCCGTCCATGAATCCCCTGCTGCAGCGACTGCACCCCTACCCCTTCGAGCGCCTGCGCGAACTCACCCGGGGCATCCAGCCCTCGCCCGCGCACAAGCCCATCAGCCTGGGCATCGGTGAGCCACGGCACCCGACGCCTGCCCTGATCGAGCAGGCCTTGGTGGCGGCGCTGTCGGGCCTGTCCACCTATCCGGCCACGGCCGGCGAGCCGGCGCTGCGCGAGGCGGTGGCTGGCTGGCTGCAGCACCGCTACGGCGTGAGCGTGCAGCCGCACACGCAGGTGCTGCCGGTCAATGGGTCGCGCGAAGCCCTGTTCGCCCTGGCCCAGACGGTTATGGATGCCAGCCAGCCGGGCGCGGTGGTGGTGTGTCCCAACCCGTTCTATCAAATCTACGAGGGCGCCGCCCTGCTGGCCGGGGCACAGACCGCCTTCGCCAACAGCGACCCCGCGCGCAACTTCGCCGTGCGCTGGGACGACATTGACGACGCCACCTGGGCCCGCACGCAACTGCTGTTCGTGTGTTCGCC
>JBIKMY010000056.1:0-8965 GCA_044358945.1 Rubrivivax sp. | reverse complement strand
CATCGCTGTCGATTTGCATGGATGGTGCGCCGTTCATGCGTAATTCACCTGCGATTCCAGCAGTGCTGGGACTTCTGTGAGTTCGCGCATCGGCTCCTGTGCCTGCAAAGTGGGTCATCTGGATGTCTTTGTCGGACGAAATGTATCAATGCAGGGTAGTGCAAGACATTTCGAACATTGCCCGCGTGTCGGAGCTGCCGCTGCACCGAGGGGAAGCTGGTGAATGTGGCGCAGGAAGTGCGCCCAACAAGGCGCGTTGTCACGCCACGGGCGCTTTACTTCCCAGGTCATCGACGCGTGGGCGCCCGGCTGTGAAGATGCTGCCATATCCGGCGCGGGTGATGCAGGGTGATGGCGCGGTCCCCTCCAGCAGCGGCCGGAATCGACATCAAGCGATCAGGAGCTTTCCACCATGGCATCGATGCACCTTCTTCCTCTCAAGGCCGCCTGCGTGGCCACGGTCCTGTTTGGCGCGGGCCTGCTGCTGGCCCCCGGGCCCGGCCGCGCCTTGTTCAGCCTGATCCTCTACGGCGATAGCGGCCGAATCGACACTTGGCCGCCCGAAGTGCGGCACTACGTCACGCTGGTGCACGGCATCCTCGGCGCGGTGATGCTGGGCTGGGCGCTGCTGATGTTGGGCGTGCTGGATGCGGGTCGTTCGGTCCGTTCAGGCGGCCCGGCGCGGCCCGCTTGGTGGCTGGTGGGCGCTTCGGTGGGCGCCTGGTATCTGGCCGACACCAGCTTTTCGCTGGTCATGGGTGCCTGGCAGAACGCCGTGCTCAACACCGGCTTTGCGGCGCTGTTCGCGCTGGGCGTGGCCGTGGCCCGTCGGACCGATCAGCCGGCGTCAGCCTGAAGCCGCCGCAGGGTCTCGGCGCTTGCCGGGTCGGCCGGCAGCAGGGTCTCCACCGCCAGCTCCGACAGCGTCACGTCATGCGGTGCGCCAAAAACGGTCACCGTGGTTACGAAGTTCAGCGGCCCGTATGGACTGGCCAGTGACAGTGGCACCGCAATGTCGGCCAGCAGCCCGTGGTCCTGCGCGCCGTCATTGGCGCTACCCTGCAGGCGCGGTCCGGGCAGCGCGCTCAACTCGTTCAGCAGCGCGCCCAGCACCGGGTCGCCGCTGTGCAGGGCCTGCCGTTGCAGGCGGGTCAGCACCTGGCCCCGCCAGGCGGGCAGGTTCAGCACCTGCGGCGCCAGCCCTTGCGGGTGCAGGGACAGCCTGAGCATGTTGATCGGGGGCGCCAGCAGCTCCGGTGCCACCCCTTTCAGCAGCAGCGGCACCATGCGGTTGTGGGCCACCAGGTTCCAGTGCCTGTCCACCGCCAGCGAAGGCCAGGGCTCGTGCGCGTCCAGCAGCCTCTGCACGCTCTGGCGAAGGTGCGCCATGTTGGGGGCAGCGAAGCCACGTTCTGGGTACAGCGGGGCGAAGCCGGCCGAGGCCAGCAGCGTGTTGCGATCGCGCAGCGGCACCTCCAGATACTGGGCCAGCCGCAGCACCATGGCGCGGCTGGGCTCGGCACGTCCGTTCTCCAGCCACGACAGGTGCCGAGCCGACACCTGCGCTTGCAGCGAGAGCTCCATCTGTGTCAGACCGCGCCTCTGGCGCCAAGCGCGCAGCTGTGACGGGAAGGAAACGGGTGCCGGCGCGGAGGTGTCAGAACACCGTGCCATCGCTGTCGATTTGCACCGGGGGCGCGCCGCCTTCGCGCAACTCGCGGGCGATCTGCCGGCCTGCGGCCCAGGTGCCGCCTTCGAGGATGCAGGCCAGCGGCAGCTGCTCGGCGGATACGGCTAGTTCAGCGCGCACCAGCACCGCCAGTTCGTCCAGCAGCGTGACCGTGAGGGCGCGCCACTCGATGACGAACTCGCTGGCGGGCTTCCAGGTCCGGGCCAGGTCACTGGCATGGCGCGGCACGATGACGCCGCCGTCCAGCAGCAGGCCGCCGTTGCGGTACTCGGGCAGGCCGGTCAGGGCGTCCAGGCCCGTGACTTTCACGCCCGCCCACTCGAAGGGCTCCAGCAGCGAATACACCAGCCACTGGCTGAGCTTGTGGAAGGGCACCCAGCCGCCCGTGGCGCGATGGGGTGCCGGGCCGCCCGGTGAGGTGGCGGGCACCGTGTCCGCGCCGGCCCACAGGTGCGGCCAGACATCGCCGGCGGGCAGGCCCAGCACGCGGCTGCCACTGGTCCAGATGGGCGCGTAGGTGCCGACCAGTTCGCGCAGGATGTCGCCCGCGGCCAGCTCGGTGCGCTGGCCGTCCTGGGTCAGGGTGTCGAAGAGGCGCCCGGGGCGCGCCGCTCCGCCGTGCTGCCGGGCCTGTTCCTCCAGCAGCTCACCCAGGCGCGCCAGCAGGGCCGCACGCCCTTCCAGGCCGACCAGCGGATTGGAGGGGCTGGACTGGAACACCGCGCGCAGGGCCGCCGCGTCCAGCCGCTTCAGGGCCAGCGCGTCGGCGCGCAGCGGGTCGGTGGGGTCGGCCGAGAACACCCCGGCCACGAAGGCGCGAAAGCTCGCCACACCCAGGCCTTCGGAGCGGGTGAAGGTGGCGCGAGAAGGCGGGGGTGAGGGCGGCGATGAAGGGGTGGCGGAGGGCGCGGGTGATGGGGCAGCAGATGGGTCAGCTGACGAGGCGGGGATCTCGGGCCCCGCCGCAGCGGCCGCCTCGTCCACCTCAGGCTTTGCCGACGAGGCGGTGCCGGCCGCGGCCCCCAGCATGGCCAGCAGGTCGTCGCGCTTTTGCCGGTGCACCGGCAGCGCCAGGGTGTCGAGTTCGGGGCGCTCGGTGTAGCGCCACTGCGCCCCGGCCCCGGCGTCGAGCAGCACGCTCACCACCGTCAGGTCGATGCGCGCACGCGCCACCTCGGCGGGGCTGCGCCCGGCCAGCAAGGCGTCCAGCTCGCCCTTGCGGTCCACACCGCCGGCTTCGAAGTGGCGCCAGCGGCTGTGGTACGGAATGCGCAGGTCAGGAAAGCGCTCGCGCGTGAGCGCGGCCACGCGCTGCGCCAGCTCGGGCAGGCGGCTGCGGTCCAGCTTGAAATGGCCCGAGCGCCCGTGTTCGACGGCCTGCGTGATGGCCGCGCAGCGCGCCCGGATGGTAGAGGGCTCGCGCAGGGCGGCCAGGGGATGGCGGCTGGGCATGGTCATTCCAATCCCCTTCCTTTGACTTGCGCCAGATCGTCCTCGGTGGGCACGCTGCCGTCGGTGAAGTAGCCCGCGGCGATCTTGGCCTCGATCTCGACCCTGGCGTCGGCGGGCACCAGTTCGTCGGGGATCTTGACGCGCTCGCCCACCTCGATGCCGCTGCCGGTGATGGCGTCGAACTTGTCGTTGCTCATGCTCACCAGGCGGTGGATCTTGCGGATGCCCAGCCAGTGCAGCACGTCGGGCATCAGTTCCTGGAAGCGCATGTCCTGCACGCCGGCCACGCATTCGGTGCGCAGGAAGTACTTGTCGGCACGGTCGCCACCCACCTGGCGCTTGCGCGCGTTGTAGACCAGGAACTTGGTCACCTCGCCCAGGGCCCGGCCCTCCTTGCGGCTGTAGGCGATGAGGCCCACGCCACCCTTTTGCGCCCCGGCGATGCACTCCTCGATGGCGTGGGTGAGGTAGGGCCGGCAGGTGCAGATGTCGCTGCCGAACACGTCGGAGCCGTTGCACTCGTCGTGCACGCGCGCGGTGAGTGTCACGTTGGGGTCGGCCAGGGCACGCACGTCACCAAAGACGTACAGCGTTTGCCCGCCGATGGGCGGCAGAAAGACCTCCAGGTCGCTGCGCGTGACGAGCTCCGGGTACATGCCGCCTGTTTCCTCGAACAGCGCGCGGCGCAGGTCGGCCTCGCTCACCTTGAAGCGCCGCGCCACGCCGGGCAGCCACCACACCGGCTCCACCGCGATCTTGGTCACCGTGGCCGAAGCATCTTCCAGCAGGATGCGTCCGTCGATGGCCAGACGCTGGAAGGCGATGGCCTGCTTGATCTCCGGCAGGTGGATGTGGGCCTTGGTGACGGCAATCGTCGGGCGGATGTCGTAGCCCTGTCCGAGGTAGCCGGCATAGACCTGCTGCACGCTGGCGCCGAAGGGGTCGATGGAGACGATCTTGTCGGGCTCGCCCCACTGGGGGTAGGGGCCCACCAGGTCCGTGGGCGAGGTGTCGGTGAGGTCTGCGCGGTGGCCGCGTGTGAGGTTGCCCGCCGCCACGGCCAGGGCGCGGTAGACGCCGTAGCTGCCGCTGTGCGTGCCCACCACGTTGCGCTGGCTGCGGTTCGTGGTGGTGCCCACCAGCGGGCCACGCACCAGCGGGTCGGCCGCACCCCACTGGAGGGCCGGCGCACCGGTGGTGCCCTGGCCGGGATGCGAGGTCAGGCGGATGTGGCGTGCTGCGACGGGGGCTTCTGCGGCCATCAGGGGCTCCGTAAGGTGGCGCTGCTGGGGCCAACGCGTAAGAAGCGGCGAAGCATAGCCGTGGAAAGCCACCTTGGAGATGCTGGGGTTCAGACGACCGGACAAGACCCGTCCCGAATGCGGGCGAGCGCCTGGTCCGTGAGGTGCGCTGGCAGGAACGACGCCTGGGCGGCCAGCAGGGACATGCGCTGCAGATCGTCCCAGCTGAAGCCCGCCTGGGCCACCAGCAGGGCCGCCTCACGGCTGGCGCTGGTGCGCGAGATCAGCCGGTTGTCGGTATGGAAAGACAGCGACATTCCGGCCCGCCACAGCGCCCTGATCGGGTGCGCAGCGATGGACGACGCGGCGCCGGTCTGCACATTGCTGCTGGGGCAGACCTCCAGGTGCAGGCCGCGTTCGCGCACCTCCTGCAGCACGGCGGTGCCCTGGGGCCCGGCGATCAGGTCGGCCAGGCGCACGCCGTGGCCCACGCGGGCAGCGCCCAGCCGGGCCGCTTCCAGCACGCGCAGGCCTTCGTCGGCTTCGCCTGCGTGAAGGGTCAGCGGCAGGCCGGCGTCGTGCAGGCGTGCGAGCAGCGCGGCATGGCGTGTGGCGGGCCAGCCGGCTTCGGGGCCGGCCAGATCGAAGGCGATGACCCCCCGGCCCTGCCAGCGTAGTGCCAGCTCGGCCGCGCGCGCGATCTGCGCGTCGCTTTCGTGGCGCAAGGCGCACACGATCAGCCCGCTGGGCAGGGCGCTGCGCGCTAGGCCGGCCAGCAGGGCGCGCACCGCCTCGTCGCCCGGGATGCCGAAGGGCTCGAACAGCAGCGGTGCGATGCGGAACTCTGCCAGCACGCAGCCGTCCAGCCGCGCATCCTCCGCCGCCTCGAAGGCCACGCGCTCCAGCGCCTGTGGCGTGGCCATGGCGGCCACGGTCAGCGCGAAGCCCTTGAGGTATTCCACCAGCGAGCCGGCGTGCGCCCGCTCGTCGAACCAGCGCGCCAGGCCGGGCACGTCCGCCGCGGGTGCCGCCAGCCCGCGCGCCTGCAGCAGTTCCAGCAGCGTGGCCTCGCGCAGGCCCCCGTCCAGGTGTTCGTGCAGCAGCACCTTGGGCATGCTGCGGGCCGTGTCCAGCAGGGCCTGGAAGTGGGGGGTGTCCATCAGGCGATGCTAGCAATGCGGCCCGAGGCGGGCCGCGGGGCTCGGCTACATTGCCCCGGTTCGAGCTGCGGGAAATCACAGATGGCGGCAAGCCTGCGAAGCGACCACAACGGCCCTGACCCCGGGGTCCACCCCGGGGCGCAACCCGTCGCCGCCTCAGCGGCCCGGCTGCGCGCCACCGGGCATGCCCCGCGCATCGCCGTGGTGCTGGGCAGTGGCTGGGCCGGCCTCAGCGCCCATGTGGACGGTGCTGTGGAGGTGCCCTACATCGAGCTGCCGGCCTTCCCCCGGCCCACCGTGGGCGGCCATGCGGCGCGCGTGGTGCTGGGGCGCATCGGGGGGCACGAGGTGGCGCTGCTGGCCGGGCGCCAGCACACCTACGAAGGCGGCCGGGCCGACGGCATGAATGGCGCGATCCGCACCCTGGCGGCCTGGGGCGTGCAGACCCTGGTGCTGACCAATGCCGCTGGCAGCCTGGACCCGGCGATGCTGCCGGGCAGCCTGATGCTCATCACCGACCATCTGAACCTGCCACAGCGCTCGCCGCTGTGGGACGAGCGCGACGACCGCCGCTTCGTCGACATGACCGACGCCTACGACCCGGCCCTGCGCGCGCGGGCCCTGGCGGTTTCGGCGCGGCAGGGCCTGGGGCTGCACCAGGGGGTGTACGCCTGGGCGGTGGGGCCGCAGTTCGAGACGCCGGCGGAGATCCGCATGCTGCGCCTGCTGGGCGCGCAGGCCGTGGGCATGAGCACCGTGCCCGAGACCATCGTGGCGCGCCATGCCGGCCTGCGGGTGCTGGGCCTGAGCATGGTGACCAACATGGCCGCCGGGCTGAGCGCCGAAACCCTCAGCCACGCCCAGACCCTGCGCCAGGCACAGGCCGCCAGCGAACGCGCCTGCGCTGCGCTGGCCGCCCTGGTGCGAGACCTTGGGGGCGATGGCCTGCCCGCCCCGACATGACACCGGCCCCTCGCCCGCCCGTTGCCGATCTGCGCGAGCGCCCCGACCTCCGCGACCCCGCCGCCAGCGCTCGTCTGGCCCTGGCCTGTCTGGACCTCACGAGCCTGAACGAGGGCGACACCGAGGCCGACATCGCTCGGCTGTGCCGGCGTGCCACCGGCCCCTGCGGCCCCACGGCTGCGGTGTGCGTGTGGCCGCGCCTGGCCGCCTTTGCAAGGCGTGAGCTGCCGGCCGAGGTGGCGGTGGCCGCGGTGGCCAACTTTCCCGACGGCAGCGCCGACACCGCACGCGCCGTGGCCGATGCCCGCGCCATCGTCGATGCCGGCGCGCAGGAGGTGGACGTGGTCATCCCCTACCGGCAACTCGACGCCGCGCCGGCTCTGCTGGCTGCCGTGCGCCGCGCCTGCGACGGGCTGCTCCTGAAGGTCATCCTGGAGACGGGCGAATTGGCCGATGCGCAGCAGGTGGCGCGGGCGTGCCGCATCGCCCTGGAGGCTGGCGCCGACTTCCTCAAGACCAGCACCGGCAAGGTGCGCGTCAACGCCACGCTGCAGGCGGCGCGCGCCCTGCTGCAGGCCATCGCGGCCGACCCCGTGACACGCCCGCGCGTGGGCTTCAAGCCGGCCGGTGGCATCCGCACCGTGGCCAATGCGCAGACCTACCTGGTGCTGGTGCGCGAGATCCTGGGTGACACGGCGCTGTCACCGCAGCGCTTCAGAATCGGCGCCAGCGGCTTGCTGGACGACATTGAGGCGGTGCTGACGGGGCGCGTTGCCGCCGATGGGCGGCCCGCCGCGTACTGAGGCCCCACGGCTGGTCAGCGCGTCGGCGGCCGGCCCCCCACGCTCACCCGACCCGCCTGTCTGGAACCCAGATCCGCCATGAACCCAGCCGTTGTCCGCCGCCTGTGGCTTGGCCTGTGCGCCCCGCTGCTCAGCCTGGCCCTGCTGGCCGGCTGCGCCACGGCGCCCAGCCCGGCCCCGGCCACGCCACCGACCGAGCCGGTCACCGTACGCCTGATCGCCTTCAACGACCTGCACGGCCACCTGGAGGGCACAGGCCTGGCCCTGCCCTGGCCGGACCCGGCTGACAAGACCAAGGTGCAGCGCCTGAACGCGGGGGGCGCCGCCCATCTGGCCGGTCTGGTGCAGAGCCTGCGCGCTGGCGCCACGCATCACCTGACGCTCAGCAGTGGCGACATGATCGGTGCCACGCCGCTGGTCTCGGCGCTGTTCCTGCACGAGTCCACCATCGAGGTGGCCAACCGCATGGGGGTGGACATCGGCATCCCCGGCAACCACGAATTCGACGCTGGCAAGGACGAGTTGCTGCGCATCCAGCGCGGTGGCTGCGCCGAGAACAAGCCCGAGTCGCCCTTCGTCTCCTGCGCGCTGGGGCGCTTCGAGGGCGCGAAGTTCCCCCTGTTCGCGGCCAATGTGCAACACGCCGATGGCAGCACGCTCCTGCCGGCCTCGGTGGTGCGCGAGTTCGGTGGGGTGAAAGTGGCCTTCATCGGCGCGGTCACCAAGATCACCCCCGGCATCGTGGTGCCCTCGGGCGTGGCGGGGCTGAAGTTCCTGGATGAGGCGGCCTCCATCAATGCCGAGGCGGCACGCCTGAAGGCACTGGGCATTGAGGCCATGGTGGCGGTGATCCACGAGGGTGGCGACACCGGCACGCCCGGCCTGCCCATGGAATGGAACGACGTGGGCTGCCCCCGCCCCCGAGGCGAGATCTTCGACATCGTCAAGCGCTTGACGCCCGACATCGACATCATCTTCTCCGCCCACACCCACCAGGGCTACCGCTGCATGGTGGACGGCCGGCCCGTGCTCCAGGCCACCTCCTTCGGCCGCGGCGTGAGCGTGGCCGACATCGTGCTCGACCCGAAGACGCGCGACATCGACCGCACGCGCACCACGCACCGCAACCTGCCGGTGTTCAACGAGCGCAGCGACCCCGCCCTGCGCGAGGCCATCATCGCTGCAGAGCCCGCCCCCTGGGCGCAGGTGCTGCGCCAGGCCCAGCCCTCGTCCGCCGTGGCCCAGCGCGTGGCGGAGTACGTGGCAGCCGCCAAGCCCCGCGCCCAGCGGCCCGTGGGTCGCATCGGCGGCGCCTTCGGGCGCGCGGCACGCACCGATGCCAGTGCCGGGCGGCTCGTGGCCGACGCCCAATGGCAGGCCACCCGCACGCCGCCCTCGGGGGGCGCCGAGCTGGCGCTGATGAACCCCGGCGGGGTCCGAACCGACCTGCGCTGCCCCGGGGCGCCGCCCTGCGACGTCACCTACGGCGAGGTCTTCGCCATGCAGCCTTTCGGCAACCACCTCGTGGTGCTCACGCTGTCCGGTGCCGAACTCAAGCAGTTGCTGGAAGACCAGCAGCGCCCGGGGCGCACGTCCCCCCACTTCCTGATTCCGTCGTCTTCCATGACCTATGTCTGGAACGCCCGGGCACCTTAC